>NZ_JBEONQ010000012.1:0-121088 GCF_040544445.1 Undibacterium sp. GrIS 1.8
CCAATACTGGGATCGGCGGCATTACCCCGAAACAAAAGCTAGCACTTGCCGCTTAGCCTCTACTTATCGGCCGCATTAAAAATGGGGGGATTACCTAGGTACCAATGTATTGCATTTAAGCGCATAGTCGACTCTCTTTTTTACTAGCTCTACCTGCTTCTCAAATATGTCAGTTGGATTTTTAATTCGGTTAGCAATAAAAATTATCGCGTCAGGTATAGATACTTCATCCAAAAAATCAGGGACATTTTTTTCGATTGGATTGTTTCTGTCTTTCAATCGCATTCGGTTTTTTTTGGGAGCCATTTTTAATGCTAACATAATGTTTTCTCGTTCATTTAGAAAAATCAGGCTGCCTTATCAAAATCACCTAAAACAATACCATTTATTGTCAAAGCGTCAAGATAATCCGCCCATGCTTGCATCATTTTTCGCCTTTCTGGGAGGTGTTCTGCATAGTTATAGGCAGCGCGGACTTGGTCTCGCTCTCCGTGCGCAAGTTGTCGCTCGATAGCGTCTCGATTCCAACCTTGTTCATTTAGAAGAGTCGACGCCATACTTCTAAAACCGTGTCCCGTCATTTCCTCCGAGCTGTAGCCTAATCTGCGCAGGGCGCCGTTGATTGTATTTTCGCTCATAGGACGATCTTTTGATCTTGCTCCAGGGAATAGATACTTTTCATCTCCCGTTAATGGTTTGATATCGTTGAGTATTTTTAACGCTTGGGTAGAGAGTGGCACGATATGCAGTGTACGCATCTTCATTTTCTCGGCGGGAATGCGCCATTCAGATGTTTCAAAATTAAATTCTGTCCACTCTGCGTGACGCAATTCTCCGGGGCGCACAAATAACAGCGGAGCAAGTTGTAAGGCACATTTAGTAACAAAGGTGCCTTCATAGCCATTGATCACATGTAATAAACTAGCAACGGCTTTAGGCTCGGTGATTGTGGGATGGTGTTTTTGCTTCGTTGGGGGAATTGCGCCTTTGAGGTCTGCTGAAATATCGCGTTCGGCGCGTCCAGTAGCAATCGCATAACGAAAGATTTGACCGCAATTTTGCAAGATCCTATGCGCTGTTTCAATTGCGCCTCTGCCTTCTACTCGTCGTAGCGTTTCCAATAGTTCTGGAGCTGTTATGTATTTGATATCTTTCTTGCCTAGCCAGGGGAATATATCAGCGTCAAGTCGATTAATGATTTTTGACGCATGATTTGCCACCCAGTTTGGGGAGTATTTTGAAAACCATTCGCGAGCAACGGTTTCAAACATACTTGTTGCATCAATAATTGCTGCTGACTTTTTGGCTTTCTTATGTGCAAGAGGATCGATACCTTCTGCAACGAGTTTTCTAGCGGCATCTCGTTTATCACGCGCTTCCTTGAGGCTAACTTCGGGATATACGCCGAGAGCCATTAATTTCTCTTTGCCATGGAGCCTGTATTTGAGGCGCCAGTATTTAGAGCCATTCACAGCGACCTCTAAATAAATGCCTCGTTCGTCGGCGAGACGAAAGGGCTTCTCAGTTGGTTTTGCCGTGCGGACTTGGATATCGGTGAGTGGCATGGGGGTATATCTCCCTAAGATATGTCGAATTTTTCTGGTGTACCCCCAAATATTCCCCCTGATACCCCCGGATGTCAATGGATGACATTGAACGTTAAAACATAAAAAAACCGCAGTCTCCTAGGAGATTTGCGGTTTTTTGTATTGCTTTAAACATCTTAAAACATGTAATTGGTGGAGACGGCGGGAATCGAACCCGCGTCCAGAAGTACTCTACAGACAGTTCTACATACTTAGTGCTGCCATTTAATTTAATCCATACGACGCGGACGCACACGCTTCGGCTGGACGAGTTGCCTATTATTTAGCCATTAGCCAAGTAACCCGACTTATAGCGATTCCCTATGAATGACTCTACTGCTGTTGCCAGCCCGCCCTAGGGAAGAAACGGTGTAGAGTTAGCAAGCAATTAAGCTGCTAATGCGTACGAGTTATCGTTTGCAGTTAGATAGTTCTGATTGTATTTACGAGGTAGTCAGGCCTCGGTATGCCCTGCGCTGCTTTGCAACCCCTGTCGAAGCCAGGTCGTCCCCAAACAGAGTTGTATTGTAACGCGTAACTAGGCGATGCGGTAATAATGCGTAATCTAATTAACTGTTTGAGCATGCTTGGCACGAATCAGCTCCAGCAGCTCTAGAGGGGAATCGACTATGCCACCAGCTTTCCAGTGGGTTGGTTCTACTGCGCCACAATATCCCCACGCTGCAGCAACCGTGTACATGCCTGCGGCGTTTCCAGCCTGGATATCTCTCAAATCGTCTCCAACATACCAACAATTCTGAGGTTTGATCTTGATTCGGCGCGCGGCTTCTAAAAGTGGAGCCGGGTGTGGCTTAGGGTGCGCTGTGGTATCTCCAGAAATGATGCACGCTGCATTTTGTAAGCCAATCAACGGGATTAGCAAATCGGTAAGCCGAGCTGCTTTATTCGTCACAACTCCCCAAACGATACCTAACTCTTCTAATCCTTTTAACAAATTTTGGATGTTTGTAAAAAGCTTGCTTTGATCAGCGATGTTATTTGCGTAGTTTTCTAAAAACTCTACACGCATTGCGTCGTACTCTGGGTGGTCTGGAATTACGTCAAATCCGGCTTTGAGGAGACCGCGTGCGCCGGCCGAGGCAAAAGGGCGCAGGCTTACGTATGGACTTGGTAACAATTGACGTTTACTGCGCATTAGATTGACTGCTGCCGCTAGATCGGGAGCTGTATCAGCTAATGTACCATCGAGGTCGAACAAAACTGCGAGGGGAGCTTGCATAGATTAATTTACTCTTATATCTGTCACATTGTATTAATTTGCTGTCGAGGATCGTAAGTCTGGACTTGATAGCCGGAAGTGACCATCCGCTAAGCAGGACGAGTGCAGGCTACGAGATAGTTGACGCTAGTGTCAAGATTAAGGGAGTAAATTTTTGTCAGCGGGTTGTAACCCATGCCTCTGAATGTATCGACTTGCAGGCCAGCGTTGCGAATGGCTTGCGACAGCTCGGCCGGAGTAATAAACTTGGCATAATCATGGGTTCCTTTTGGGAGCAGTTGCAGTAAATATTCTGCACCGATGATCGCAAACAGATACGATTTAAGATTGCGGTTAAGTGTGGAGAAGAAAACTTGCCCACCTGGTTTTACTAACGCAGTACAAGCTTGGATGACGGATGCAGGATTAGGGACATGTTCCAGCATTTCCATACAGGTGACTACATCATATTGTGCAGGTTCACGAGCAGCAATGTCTTCCGCAGCAATCTTCTCATAACGTACGCTGACGCCAGATTCTAGTCCGTGCAAGTCTGCGACCTTTAATGCTTTCTCAGACAAATCGATGCCTGTTACGTTGGCACCTTTTTTAGCCATCGATTCCGCTAATATTCCACCGCCACAGCCGATATCAATTACTTTTTTTCCGATGAGCGGGATTCGACTATTAATCCATTCAAGACGAAGTGGGTTTATTTCATGCAAAGGACGAAATTCAGATGTGGGATCCCACCAGCGATGAGCTAAGTCACTAAATTTTTGAATTTCTGCTGGATCGACGTTTTGAGTTGACATAATATTGGGCAAATGACTTTGCCACCTTACTTATAAAAGCATTATTGTAGGGCATATTTCGTCAGCGCATATAAGCTGCAGCAGCAATGAAAAAACCCTACCTAGGCAGGGTTTTGAGTAATTAGCCGGCCCGAGGGCAAACAAATTATTTTACGTTACGTGTACCAACAACTTCGATTTCTACGCGACGATTTTGTGCACGGCCTTCAGCTGTTTTGTTGTCAGCAACAGGTTGTTTTTTGCCTTTGCCTTCAGTGTAAACACGATTAGCTTCAATACCTTTGCTCACCAAATAAGCTTTAACAGCTTCTGCGCGTCTTACCGACAGTTTTTGGTTGTATGCATCGGAACCAACAGAATCAGTGTGACCAACAGCAATAACTACTTCGAGGTTAATACCTTGAAGCTTAGATGCCATGTCATCCAATTTTGTTTTTGCTTCAGATTTCAACACTGCTTTGTCGAAATCAAAGAATGCATCTGCCGCGAAAGTAACTTTCTCGGAAGTTGGCGCAGGTGGCACAACTACCGCAGGAGCTGGTGCTACCACTGCTGCAGGAGCTGGTGCTGGTGCAACAACTGGTTCTGGCTTAACTAGGGGGGCATCGCAACCTGGAACAGCATCTGCTGGTGTCCAGTAACCTGTACGCCAGCACAAACCAAACGGATCACGAACAATAACGCCACGACCATCTTGAACGTAAGCACTGTTTGGTGTGCTTGCTTTGATGTCCGTCATGTCTTGCGCGGATGCTGAAAAAGCGGCTACTGAGGAAGCTGCGATAACGAGTTTTACTAAATTTTTCATATTTCTCCTCTCGGGTGAGATTTCTATCGCAGAATTAACTGCGCGAATTGCTGCATAAAATCGGATACTACCACGTGCTTGATTACAATACTATTTCAGTATCAATTTCTGACAATGAATTCATACTCTTACATCAATCATTTTGCCATAAGACAGATTGGCGAGCCAAAATTGTTAAATTAAGAAAGTAACATTTTGTGTGCGTGTCGTCTTTTAACAACCGACCTCGCCGCACGAATACGCTTAGACCTCATATCATTCGTTATTTTAACACCTAGATGTTTGTCTTGAAATCGCTTGGTCTTGAATGCTTAGCTTAAACGCAAAATTAAGTCCTGGTAAATATTTATACCTATTTATTGCGCAAATAAGTTCAAGGAGAGTCGTTACTATTTTTGTATTGTTCATTGATGATGCTTAGAAAGTGTTCAATATATAAAAAAGCACTCTAAGCAATTCGCTAATGCTCATTTAATATGGAATCTTGCGTATGGGCTTGCTTAGCAACGATCAATACTTACTATGATATAACTGATTATCACCTTGGTAGCTAAGTTCAAAAACCACATGAACAGCATGATTGGCATGTTAAAATCAATAGCTAAGCGTTGAAAATAGATGGCTAAATTTTCATATTCGAAGGTCTTTTAAGTTGTAGTTTTTAGGCACGAGTTTGATTGCAAGTCATTTTCAACCCATCGTTATTTAACCAAGCTCTAAATTGCCGGCCCGCCAATGGATCAATTCGCTAAAGAAACACTCCCGATTTCCCTTGAAGAAGAAATGCGCAAGAGCTACCTCGATTACGCCATGAGCGTGATCGTTGGTCGTGCCTTGCCGGACGTACGTGATGGCTTAAAGCCTGTGCACAGACGCGTGTTATTCGCCATGCACGAAATGAACAACGTGTATAACCGTCCATTTGTAAAATGCGCACGTGTAGTTGGTGAAGTCATGGGTAAATATCATCCCCACGGTGATGCATCAATTTATGACACTTTGGTACGGATGGCACAGGATTTCTCCTTGCGCTACACCTTGGTCGACGGTCAGGGTAACTTTGGTTCGGTGGATGGCGATAATGCTGCTGCGATGCGTTATACCGAGTGCCGACTAGATAAAATCGCCAATGAAATTCTGGCTGATATCGAAAAAGAAACCGTCGATTTTGTTCCTAACTATGATGGTAAAGAGCGCGAGCCGTCAGTATTGCCGACGCGCATTCCTAACCTGCTGATCAATGGTGCCTCCGGTATTGCGGTTGGTATGGCGACCAATATTCCGCCGCATAATATTACTGAAATCATTAATGGTGCCTTGCATGTCTTGCGCAATGCAGATTGCACAATTGACGAACTGATCGAAATTATTCCTGCGCCAGATTTCCCTACTGGCGGGATTATTTATGGTGTCTCTGGCGTGCGTGACGGTTACCGCACGGGGCGGGGGCGCGTAGTAATGCGTGCTAAGACGCATTTTGAGGAATTTGGTAAAGAAAATCGTACTGCTCTGATCGTCGATGAGTTGCCTTACCAAGTAAATAAAAAATCTTTGCTAGAACGAATCGCTGAGTTGGTGCGAGATAAAAAACTCGACGGTATCTCTGATATTCGTGATGAGTCAGATAAATCCGGTATGCGCGTTGTGGTTGAATTGAAGCGCGGTGAAGTACCGGAAGTTGTGCTCAATAATTTGTACAAGCAAACCCAATTACAAGATACTTTCGGCATGAACATGGTGTCATTGGTAAATGGTCAGCCAAAGTTATTGAACTTGAAGCAGATGCTGGATTGCTTCCTGTCACATCGTCGTGAAGTTGTAACGCGTCGCACTGTATTTGAGCTTCGTAAAGCTCGTGAGCGCGGCCACGTGCTGGAAGGTCTGGCAGTTGCGTTAGCAAATATCGATGACTTCATTGCCATCATCAAAGCTGCACCGACACCGCCATTGGCTAAGTTGGAATTGATGAATCGTGCTTGGGATAGCTCCATGGTGCGTGAGATGTTGATACGCACTGCTGCTGATAATCCTGCTGGTATCGATGCATTCCGTCCAGAGAATTTACCTAAGCATTACGGTATTCAAAAAGATGGTTTGTACAAACTGTCCGACGATCAGGCGCAAGAAATTTTGCAAATGCGTTTGCAACGCTTGACTGGTCTGGAACAAGATAAGATCGTTAACGAATACAAAGACGTCATGTCTGTCATCGCTGACTTGCTGGATATTTTGTCCAAGCCCGAGCGTGTTACCGTCATCATCACTGATGAGTTGACAGCAGCGCGTAATGAATACGGTGAAGGCAACAAAGACGTACGCCGCTCCGAGATTACACACAATGCCACAGATTTAGAAACCGAAGATCTGATCACGCCAGTCGATATGGTGGTCACGCTCTCACACACCGGTTACATGAAGTCGCAGCCATTATCGGAATATCGTGCGCAAAAACGCGGTGGTCGTGGCAAGCAAGCGACAGCGACAAAAGATGATGACTGGATCGAACAATTGTTCGTGGCAAATACGCATGATTACATCTTGTGCTTCTCGAACCGCGGTCGCCTCTACTGGTTAAAAGTTTGGGAAGTACCGCAAGGTTCTCGCAATTCACGCGGTAAGCCTATCGTGAACATGTTCCCATTGCAGGACGGCGAAAAAATTACAGTGATCTTGCCACTATCTGGTGACAACCGCAGCTTCCCTGAAGATCACTATATTTTCATGGCGACCAGTCTTGGTACCGTGAAAAAGACACCGCTGAACGATTTTAGTAATCCACGTAAAGCCGGCATTATTGCAGTCGATTTGGATGAAGGCGATTTCCTGATCGGTGCTGCACTGACTGACGGCAAGCACGATGTGATGCTGTTCTCAGATTCCGGTAAAGCGGTGCGCTTTGACGAGAACGACGTACGTCCTATGGGACGTACTGCACGTGGTGTGCGTGGTATGAATTTGGAAGAGGGGCAGCAAGTCATCGCATTGTTGGTTGCTGAGAATGAGCAACAGTCAGTCTTGACGGCCACTGAAAACGGCTTTGGCAAACGTACTCCAATTTTGGAATATACACGTCATGGTCGTGGCACTAAAGGCATGATTGCGATCCAGACTTCTGAGCGTAACGGTAAAGTTGTAGCAGCAACCTTGGTCGACACCAATGATGAAATTATGTTGATCACTACGGGTGGTGTCTTGATCCGTACACGGGTATCTGAAATCCGTGAAATGGGACGTGCAACGCAAGGTGTTACTTTGATCGCTGTTGAAGACGGCACCAAGCTGTCTGGTTTGCAACGCATTGTTGAAACTGACGTCGATGTCGATTCGATTATTGAGTTAGATACAGACAATGGCGCCGAAGGCGAACAAGCCGCAACGGAATAAGTAGTGACGATGATGACTGACGCTACCGACGCAACCGCCAATGTGATTGATACAGTGACCGATAGCGTGACTAATACCATGACCAATAACGGGACAGCGATTTACAATTTTTCTGCTGGTCCTGCCGTATTACCTAAAGAGGTGTTGCAGCAGGCAGCAGCAGAAATGTTGAACTGGCATGGTAGCGGCATGTCGGTCATGGAAATGAGTCATCGCGGACCAGAATTTATGTCGATTATTGCAGCAGCGCAAAGTGATCTGCGCGAGCTGCTGGCAGTACCGGATAATTACAAAATTCTGTTTCTGCAAGGTGGTGGTTTAGGTGAAAACGCAATTGTCCCCATGAACCTGATGGGGCGCAAGCCGCAGCCGGCAACTGCAGATTTTATTCACACGGGCTCATGGACTGCGAAGTCGATCAAAGAAGCGCATAAGTACGGTAATGTGAACGTTGCCGCTTCAGCAGAAGACAATGGACATACTGCAATCCCGGCACGTGAAAGCTGGAAGTTGTCTCAAGACGCAGCTTACGTGCATATCTGTACCAACGAAACGATCGATGGCGTTGAATACCAGTTCGCACCGGATGTGAATGCCGATACGGGCGGCGCGCCTATTGTGGCTGATATGTCCTCGCATATTCTGTCGCGCGTGATTGATGTTGCCAAATATGGTGTGATTTTTGGTGGCGCACAAAAAAATATCGGCCCCGCCGGTTTGACGATTGTTATTGTGCGTGACGATTTACTTGGCGATGCGTTACCAATTTGCCCGTCAGCATTTAACTGGAAAATTGTTGCAGACAATGATTCCATGTACAACACGCCGCCCACGTATGCGATCTATATTGCAGGCTTGGTATTCCAATGGCTAAAGCGCCAGGGTGGTGTCGCAGCGATGGAGCAAAAAAATATCGCCAAAGCGCAATTGTTGTACGACTATCTAGACGCCTCAAATTTTTACGTCAATCGGGTTGCTAAGGATTGCCGTTCACGTATGAACGTGCCGTTCTTTTTGAATGACGAAAGTTTAAATGCGGAGTTTTTAGCGCAAGCCAAGCAACACGGGTTGTTGCAATTAAAAGGACATAAATCAGTCGGCGGTATGCGTGCCTCGATTTATAACGCGATGCCGATCGAAGGCGTACAAGCCCTGGTTAGTTTTATGAAAGAATTTGCCCGCGCTCATGCATGAGCGGCGAGCAACCTGATAGCTTCTTTTCTTTAGCCCTTTCTTTGCATGGCACTCACCATCACCTGGAAACCGTGGCGCTAAAGACAACGACCAAAAGTCGGAAGAGAGGCTAGCATCATTGCCATCACGCTACGCTAACCAGCGAGAATGGTGTGAGTGTGACTGGTACAAGTGTGAAGTATACAGCGACGTTTTCAACAACTCGCTAAACGGTTTTTAGGTTTCTTATGAGCGATAACAAATTATTCCCTCTGCGTCAGAAAATTGACGCCATCGATACACAAATACTCTCGTTATTAAATGAGCGCGCACGTGTTGCGGAAGAGGTCGGCCATGTCAAGGCAGAGACCAATGCACCCGTATTCCGGCCAGAGCGCGAGGCGCAAGTTTTACGCAGCGTCGCTGAACGTAATCCCGGCCCCTTAGCGAGTCAGGATATTCAATTGATTTTCCGTGAAATTATGTCGGCTTGCCGGGCACTGGAACGTCGAGTAGTAGTGGCATTTTTGGGGCCGGTCGGTACTTTCAGTGAGCAAGCGGTGTATCAGCAATTTGGGCATGCGATTCAAGCTTTACCCTGCGTATCGATTGACGAAGTATTCCGTGCAACCGAGGCGGGTACCGCAGATTTCGGCGTCGTGCCGATTGAAAATTCAACGGAGGGCGCGATCAACCGCACCCTCGATTTACTGCTCCAGACCAGCCTTGCAATCAGTGGTGAATTAGCGATTCCGGTACAGCATAGTTTGATGACTAAAACTGGCACGATGGATGGTGTGACGCGGATTTGCGCGCACTCGCAAGCGTTAGCGCAATGTCAGGCCTGGTTGAATCAGCATTATCCTCATATCGAACGTCAAGCCATGGCATCCAATGCAGAAGCCGCCCGTATAGCCAGCGGTGACGCAACGATGGCAGCGATTGCTAGTGAAATCGCGGGACAGCAATATCAGCTTGGCGTAGTTAGTGCGCACATTCAGGATGATCCTCACAATCGTACGCGTTTTGCTGTGATTGGACGTTTGCAAACAACGCCGAGCGGTAAGGATCAGACCTCTTTGGTATTGGCCGTACCAAATAAAGCCGGCGCAGTTTACAACTTGCTTGCCCCATTATCCAAGCATGGCGTGTCAATGACGCGCTTCGAGTCGCGGCCAGCGCGCACCGGCAATTGGGAATATTATTTTTACGTCGATGTAGAAGGCCATGTAATGGATGAGAAGGTGGCTAAAGCCATGACGGATTTAAATAACAACGCGGCCTTCTTTAAGATACTAGGTTCTTATCCTTGCACTGTTTGATGAAATAAAGCTCGGTAAAAAGTTTTTTAAAATCTCTATTGTTAGATGTCCAGTACAAATAAGCCTCTCAAGCCAAAAATGCTCCAAGAGCCTTGCAAACAATGGACGACTAATTTTGAAGGATTTATAAAATCTCATTCTTGAGCGAATCGAGGCGCAGCTATTGCTTGCAAAACCATAAAGCCTTGCAACGCCGAAGTAGTGCTGCGCTGAGTTAGCAAACACGTTCTGGCGCTGTATCTCGATTAAAGATATTTTAGAAGTCCCTTTTTTGTAAATCCAGCCTGACGCTGGACAATTTCTGGAGCAGCTATGTCTACACAATTTGGTCCCGCCTATGTTCGCGCAATTGCCCCTTACCAAGGCGGCAAGCCTATCTCTGAAGTGGCGCGTGAATTTGGTCTAGACGAATCAAAAATCGTCAAACTGGCATCGAATGAAAATCCGCTCGGTGTACCGCAATCTGCGCAAGCAGCAATGCTGAAAGCTGCTGCTGATCTGGGGCGCTATCCTGATGCAAATGGCTTTGAATTAAAAGCCGCGATCATGGCGAAATACAATGTGCCGCAAGATTGGATTACCTTAGGCAATGGCAGTAACGACATTCTGGAATTGGCTGCACATTCTTTTGTTGAGCCAGGCCAGTCGGTCGTATTTGCACAATATTCATTTGCCGTGTATCCATTGGCGACGCAAGCCGTTGGCGGACGCGCGATTGTGGTTGCGGCGAAAGATTTTGGACATGATCTAGTCGCAATGGCGGCAGCAATTACTGCGGATACTAAATTAGTTTTCATCGCCAATCCTAACAATCCGACAGGGACGTTTTTGCCGGCGGCGGAGATCGAAGCCTTCCTGAAAAAAGTGCCTGTCGATGTCGTTGTCGTTCTCGATGAAGCGTATAACGAATTCCTCGCCGCCGACTTGCAATATGACTCTATCGCCTGGGTCAGACAGTTCCCTAATTTGCTGGTATCGCGCACTATGTCCAAGGCGTATGGCCTGGCTGGTTTGCGTATTGGTTTTGGGATTGCACAACCGGGCATCACTGATTTATTGAACCGTGTACGCCAGCCGTTTAACGTCAATTCAATGGCGCAAGCTGCTGCTGTCGCTGCCTTGAATGATGCAGAGTTTTTGCAAAAAAGCGCAAAACTGAATGCGGATGGTTACGTCCAGCTGACCAGCGCGTTTAAAGAGTTGAGTCTCGATTTTGTGCCATCTTTTGGCAACTTTGTATTAGTCAAAGTCGGTAATGAAGACAGCGCGGGCGCACGTATCAATCTGGAGTTGCTCAAGCGCGGCATCATCGTGCGTCCAGTCGGCAATTACGGCTTGCCGCAGTTCCTGCGTATTTCTATTGGTTTGCCAGAAGAGAATGCGGCATTTATCACCGCTCTAAAAGAGATACTGGCTGCCTGAAACATGATGACGAGTGACGACAAGTTGAAGTCGATAGCACCGCAAGACCAGCAACAGCACCGGCTGAAGCGGGTCGCCATCTTTGGCGTTGGTCTGATTGGCGGCTCATTCGCTTTAGCCTTAAAAAAGGCGGGCGCAGTTGAGCACGTGGTGGGCGTCGGTCGCAGCTTGGCATCCTTGCAGCGTGCGCAGCAACTCGGCATCATTGATGAGATTGCTGATTCCGCTGCCGCCGCAGTGCGGGATGCCGATCTGGTATTGATCGCTGCGCCAGTCGCACAGACGGCAGCGATCTTGTCCTCGATTCAGCCTTATTTACAGCCCAATACTATTGTGACTGATGCCGGTAGCACTAAGTCGGATGTAGTTGCCGCAGCACGGCAAGTGATGGGCAATCAGCTCGCGCAATTTGTGCCCGCGCACCCGATTGCAGGACGTGAACAAAATGGTCCGGACGCTGCGCTGGCCGATTTATATGTAGGCAAAAAAGCCGTGATCACGAGCTTGCCTGAGAACACGGATGAGGCGGTTGCCAGAGTCGCGTATGCGTGGCAGCAATGCGGCGCTATCATTCATCATCTCAGTCCGGCAGAACACGATGCAGTGTTCGCATCTATCAGTCATTTGCCACATTTGCTGGCGTACGCTCTGGTGGACGACATTGCGCGCAAGCCGCATGCGGATACTTTATTTCAATATGCTGCCAGCGGTTTTCGCGACTTTACGCGGATCGCTGGTTCGTCGCCAGAGATGTGGCGTGATATTACCTTGGCGAACCGAGCTGCCATGTTGCAGGAACTTGATTCCTACACGGCACGACTAGCAATTTTGCGTGAGCATTTAGTGAACGCCAACGCATCTGGGATCGAATCGATTTACAGTCATGCGCAGGCGGCACGACATAACTGGATTAAGGCGATAGAAGCCGCTGAGAAGCAGAACAAAGAGGGTGGGGATTGAGCTTCAGATGTTATGGCTTAGGTGCTGTGATTACCTGATTGATTTAATATACTCCCCTTATTTTTTTATAAAATAGCCTTATTGTCTAATAATTCTATGGACAACTTAAATATACCCTAGTGGAGTATGGATTGTGGGGGGTAAAAGTATTGTCAGTATTTGCGCAAAACTGCTTCGGCTGCGTTGCCGATTCTGGTCATGCTCCTACTTTTACTGATATAAGGCGGAGATTCCAAAGCGCTAAGCTATCAGGCTAATGTTTTGGTCGCTAGTCCTTGCCTGAGAAATTTGCCTAAGCCCTAATTACTTTTCACCAAAATTTAAAAAATAGCAGTTTCCTACCAGTTCTCGTTATCACCTAACATCTGTATGAGTCCATCAGCCAAATGAGTCAAGCCGCTAAACATTATCCACATTACCTCGATTTGCATCCTGTAATGCAGGCACAAGGCACAGTGCGTTTGCCAGGTTCTAAAAGTATTTCAAACCGCACCTTGCTTCTGGCCGCGCTAGCACAAGGCACTACGCAGATTTTGGAGTTGCTGGCGTCTGACGACACCTTAGTCATGCTGACGGCGTTGCAAAAGCTTGGCGTACATTGGACACAGGACGGTGCAACCCAGAATTACACCGTGACTGGCGTGGATGGTGTATTGCCGCAGCATCAGGCTGATTTATTTATGGGTAATGCAGGTACGGCGATCCGTCCGCTGGTCGCTGCTCTGGCAGTGATTGGTGGCGACTACACCTTGCACGGCGTCTCGCGTATGCATGAGCGGCCGATCGGTGATCTGGTCGATGCGTTAAACCAAGTCGGTGCGCAGATTGAGTACACCGGTAATCCTGGCTTCCCACCGCTGCACATTCGTCGCGGTCACATTCATGCGCATTGTTTGCAAGTCAAAGGTAATGTCTCCAGTCAATTTTTGACCGCATTGCTAATGGCAGCGCCGCTGATGGCGCGTGATCATGATGTAACGATTGAAGTGATTGGTGAGTTGATTTCTAAACCCTATATCGAAATCACCTTGAATCTGATGCAGCGTTTTGGCGTAACTGTGCAACGCGATGGCTGGCAAGCATTTACGATTGCGACAGGTCAGCGATATGTGTCGCCAGAGGTGATTCATGTCGAAGGTGACGCATCGTCTGCGTCTTATTTTCTTGCAGCAGGCGCGATTGCTGGCGGGCCAGTACGGGTCGAAGGCGTTGGTTTGCATAGTATCCAGGGCGATGTGCGTTTTGCAGAAGCCTTGGAGAAAATGGGCGCGACAATCACACGTGGTGACAACTGGATAGAGGCTAAATCGAATGGCGTATTGCAAGCCATCGATATGGATTTCAACCATATCCCCGATGCAGCGATGACGATTGCGGTTGCTGCTTTGTATGCCAATGGCACCACGACTTTGCGTAATATTGCCAGCTGGCGCGTTAAGGAAACAGATCGCATCGCCGCCATGGCGACAGAGCTGCGTAAGCTCGGTGCGCTGGTCGAAGAGGGTGCAGATTATATGACCGTCACCCCGCCTGCCGAGATTTTGCCTGCTACTATTGATACTTACGATGATCACCGCATGGCAATGTGTTTTTCCCTTGCTACTTTGGATGGCGCTGCTCGTCGCGGCGCTGCAATGCGTATCAATGATCCTAAATGCGTAGCGAAAACTTTCCCCGATTATTTCGAGGCGTTTGCCAAAATTAACCATAAGGAATTGTTTTGATGATGTCGATAGTGCCAGTAATTACGATTGATGGACCAACTGCCTCCGGCAAAGGTACGGTGGCGCACCGCGTTGCCAAGCAGTTAGGATTCCACTACCTGGATTCTGGCGCCTTATATCGCTTAACGGCTTTGTCGGCGCAGCAAAAACACATTGCCTTAGATGATGAAATTAGTCTGGCCGCATTAGCACGTGAGCTGCCGTGTCGTTTTGTACATGGCCATGTGTTGCTTGATGATAAAGATGTTACTGACGCCGTCAGAGCGGAATCTATTGGTGTTGCGGCTTCAAAAATCGCAGTATTGCCAGAGCTCAGAAAAGCCTTGGTCGATTTGCAAGTTGCATTCCGTTATGCGCCCGGATTAGTGGCAGATGGACGTGATATGGGGACGGTGATTTTTCCTGACGCAACCCAGAAAATTTATCTTACGGCAAGTGTTGATGCCCGCGCATCAAGACGATATAAGCAATTGATTGAAAAGGGTTTTTCTGCTAATATGGAAGACTTGATAAAGGATTTGACGGAACGCGATGCGAGAGATAGTGCCCGCACCGCAGCGCCGCTCAAGCCAGCATCAGGGGCATATATCCTCGACACATCAGCAATGGGGGTCGAGCAGGCGGTGCAAACCGTACTGGATTTATATGCTGCAACATGCAAATTAGCAAGCCAATAAATGTTCTAAAAAGCCTGCAAATGAATTTGATTCTCAATCAATTTATCTTTTGAAAATCAATGTTGAAGTGCCCAAGCTGATGCAAAGTCAGTGCGGGTTTGTTTAACCTAACCCAGTGTACACAGCGCTTTTGCCGTGTTCTGGATAACTCGAGTACCCTATGTCTACTGTTTTTATGTCCCAAGATTTTGCTACCGGTGCAGATAGCTTCGCAGCTTTATTCGAAGAATCCCTGTCACGTCAGGATATGCGTTCCGGTGAAGTAATCTCTGCTGAAGTCGTTCGTATCGACCACAATTTCGTGATCGTGAACGCTGGCCTCAAATCTGAAGCCTTTATCCCTGTTGAAGAATTCAAAAACGACCAAGGTGAGCTGGAAGTTAACATCGGCGATTTCGTTTCCGTAGCGATTGATTCGCTGGAAAACGGTTTCGGCGACACAATTTTGTCACGCGACAAAGCAAAACGTCTGGCCTCATGGCTCGCGCTGGAAAAAGCGCTGGAGTCTGGCGAGATTGTTACTGGTACCGTCAATGGTAAAGTTAAAGGTGGTTTGACTGTTCTCACGAACGGCATCCGCGCTTTCTTGCCAGGTTCTTTGGTTGATACACGCCCAGTTAAGGATACAACTCCTTACGAAGGCAAGACCATGGAATTCAAGGTTATCAAGCTGGATCGTAAGCGTAACAACGTCGTTCTGTCCCGCCGCGCTGTAGTTGAAGCGTCTATGGGCGAAGAGCGTCAAAAACTGATGGAAACCCTGAAAGAAGGCACAGTTGTTACTGGTATCGTTAAAAATATCACTGACTACGGCGCGTTCGTGGATCTGGGCGGTATTGACGGCCTGTTGCACATTACTGATCTGGCATGGCGTCGTGTACGTCACCCTTCAGAGGTGTTGACAGTTGGTCAAGAAATCACTGCAAAAATCCTGAAATTTGACCAAGAGAAAAATCGCGTTTCTCTGGGCGTAAAACAATTGGGCGATGATCCATGGACTGGTCTGTCACGTCGTTACCCACAACACACACGTCTGTTCGGTAAAGTAACCAATCTGACTGACTACGGCGCGTTTGTTGAAGTCGAGCAAGGTATTGAAGGTTTGGTTCACGTTTCCGAAATGGATTGGACTAACAAAAACGTAGCACCAAATAAAGTTGTTCAATTGGGCGACGAAGTTGAAGTCATGGTTCTGGAAATCGACGAAGATCGTCGTCGTATCAGCCTCGGTATGAAACAGTGCAAAGCCAATCCTTGGGATGATTTTGCGATCAACCATAAGAAAGGTGACAAAGTTCGCGGCGCGATCAAGTCCATCACTGATTTCGGCGTGTTCATTGGTTTGTCCGGCAATATCGACGGTTTGGTGCATTTGTCTGATTTGTCCTGGAACGAAACTGGCGAAGAAGCAGTTCGCGGCTTCAAAAAAGGTGACGAACTGGAAGCAATCGTTCTGGCAATCGATGTTGAGCGTGAGCGCGTTTCTTTGGGTGTTAAACAACTCGAAGGCGACCCATTCAATAACTACTGCGCAATGAACGACAAAGGTGCAGTCGTTGTTGGTACAGTTAAATCTGTTGAAGCTAAGGGCGCAGTGATCCAATTGGCTGATGATGTTGAAGGCTACTTGCGTGCCTCCGAAATCTCCCGTGACCGCGTGGAAGATGCCGGTACACACCTGAAAGTTGGCGATAGCGTTGAAGCCTTGGTATTGAACATTGATCGCAAAGCACGTGGCATTCAATTGTCTATCAAAGCAAAAGATAGCGTTGAAACACAAGAAGCAATGCAAAAAATGTCTTCTGACTCGAACTCCAATGCAGCTTCTGGCACTACAAGCTTAGGCGCGTTGTTGAAAGCTAAGTTCGATAATAAGAACTAAGCATCAACTTAGATACTGAGTTTTAGATGACAAAGTCTGAGTTGATTGCTCGCTTGGCAGAGCGATATCCACAGCTGGTTGCAAAAGATGTGGATGTCGCTGTCAAAACCATTCTGGATGCAATGTCCGATGTGCTGGCTAATGGTCAGCGCATCGAAATCCGTGGTTTTGGCAGCTTTGCCTTGAACAGTCGGCCTCCCCGCATTGGACGTAATCCTAAGTCTGGTGACAAAGTGATGGTTCCCGAAAAACGGGTTCCACACTTTAAACCAGGTAAAGAATTGCGTGAAAGAGTGGACGCCATGGTAGGGCAACCGATACAAGACGATTAAGAGAAGGTCGTCACTTCGGTGGCCTGCGTCTTAAAAAGTATGCAAAAAAATGAAAGCGGTATATCGGTCTGACCGATGTGCCGTTTTTTTTCACGTACAATTTCAAGCATGCGTTTGTTGAATCATAATTTGCATATTCATTTTTGATTGAATAGATAGATTCTGCTGTGATACAGCAAATTACTTGTAAACAACCGAGTTTGTGTTACGGTGTCAAAAACTCTATAAGAGCCCAGATAGGATACTGTTATGAAAATTATTTCCAGAATTATTACCCTCATTTTATTCATCGCTTTTTTTGGTTTTGCGATCAAAAATGATCAGATCGTTACCTTGCAATATTTCTTTGGTTACCAACAATCGGCACCTTTAGTGATCTTGTTGTTGGTCTTCTTCCTCTCTGGCGGAGTGCTAGGCATTTTGGCGATGGTACCCATGGTTTACCGTCATAAGCGCGATATCTCAAAACATAAAAAAACAATCGCAGAAATAGAAAGTGAAAGATTGGCCGCCCAACGCGCCAGTACCGAGGCACCTCAACCGGATAGTGTTCGTAATATTTAACACCACTAAAGCGATAATAAAAATATGGAATTTGATATCTGGTGGTTGCTTGGCATTCCCCTATTTTTTTCACTTGGCTGGATTGCTGCCCGGGTCGATATCCGTCAGCTTCTCTCCGAATCCCGTAGTTTGCCTCGAGGTTATTTTAGAGGTCTAAATTTTCTATTAAACGATCAACACGATAAAGCAATCGATGCTTTTATCGAGATTGTTAAACTTGATCCTGAGACGGTAGAGTTGCACTTTGCGCTAGGTAATTTATTCCGCCGTCGTGGCGAAACAGAACGCGCTATTCGTGTCCACCAAAACTTGTTATCCCGTCCTGATTTACCACTTGATCAGCAAACACAGGCAATGTTTGAGCTAGGTCAGGATTACCTCAAAGCTGGTTTATTAGATCGAGCTGAAGAAACTTTTAATCAGCTAGTTGCTGGTCAATATGCAATACAAGCCAGGCGCGCTTTGCTGGAAATTTATCAGCGTGAAAAAGAATGGGCAAGGGCGATTGAGGCAGCTTATGCATTACAAGAATCTGGTGCTGGCGGTCGACAAAAAGAAATCGCTCAATTCTATTGTGAGATTGCGCAGGACGAATTGGTACATACGCATCCTGATGCAGCATTAGCGATGTTAGATAAAGCCTTAGCAGCAGATCGTCATAACGTGCGTGCCGCAATTCTGATGGGGGATGTACATCTTACTAACGGTGATATAGAAAAGGCCTTGTTAGCCTGGCGCAGGGTAGAGCAGCAAAGTGTTCCTCATGTTGCCTTGGTAGCGCAAAGATTGATGGATGGATATCGCAAGCTTGAGAGACCTCAGGAGGGTTTGAATTTACTCAGAGGCTATCTTGCCGAAGCATCTTCAATCGATCTGTTGGAGGTCGTATTTAAGGCGACTCTGGAGTTGGATACAGTTAGCGCAGCAAATCAGTTAGTGAGTGACGAGTTACGTAGAACGCCGACCTTGTTAGGCTTGGATAAACTGCTTGATGCCCGTTTGATGTCAGCACCTCCCGAGATAATGCCTGAGCTATCGATGGTGAAAAATTTGGTACATGGATATGCACAAAAATTAGCACGCTACCAGTGTTCCCATTGTGGTTTTAAAGCGCGTCAATTTTATTGGCAATGTCCGGGATGTAGTCGCTGGGAAACGTATCCGCCACGTCGTACAGAAGAATTAAACGTAATGAATTAATTTTTTATTTTTGTAAAAATAAAAATGTAAAAACTTAAATAGGATTGTGATCACAACATGAAAATTACAATTATTGGTACGGGTTACGTTGGCTTAGTGACTGGTGCCTGTTTGGCAGAACTCGGTAACGATGTATTTTGCCTTGACGTTGATCAGCGCAAAATCGATATTTTAAATAATGGTGGGATTCCTATTCATGAGCCAGGCCTGGAAGAATTAGTGGCGCGTAACCGTGCTGCTGGCCGTATCCAGTTTTCTACGGATATCGAGGCTAGTGTCAGCCATGGTGACGTACAGTTTATTGCAGTCGGTACTCCACCGGATGAAGACGGTTCTGCCGACTTGCAATATGTCTTGGCCGCTGCGCGCAATATCGGCAAATATATGACTGGCTTTAAAGTCATAGTCGATAAATCTACTGTGCCAGTTGGTACGGCTGATAAGGTTTCGAGCGCTGTAAAAACGGAGTTAATTGCACGTAATTCAGATGGTCAATTCTCCGTTGTATCCAATCCAGAATTTTTGAAAGAGGGGGCAGCAGTCGAAGATTTTATGCGCCCTGATCGGATTGTGATTGGTTGCGACGATACGCCACAGGGTAATCAGGCACGCTCACAGATGAAGAAGCTGTATATGCCTTTTAACCGCAATCATGAGCGCACTTATTGGATGGATGTACGTTCTGCTGAATTTACGAAATACGCTGCTAACGCTATGTTGGCGACGCGTATCTCGTTTATGAATGAATTAGCCAATCTAGCAGATCATGTTGGTGCTGATATTGAGGCCGTGCGGCACGGGATTGGCTCTGATCCGCGTATTGGGCATAGTTTCTTATACGCTGGTTGTGGCTATGGTGGCTCTTGCTTTCCTAAAGACGTACAAGCCCTTGAACGTACGGCGCAAGACTATGGTTTAGATTTATTAGTTTTACAAGCCGTTGAAGCTGTAAATGAGCAGCAAAAATTGGTACTTGGTAAGAAAATCGTCAAGCGATTTGGTGATGACCTCAGCGGTAAGCATTTTGCGATTTGGGGTCTGGCATTTAAACCGAATACTGATGATATGCGCGCTGCTTCTTCTCGTGTTTTGTTGGCGGAATTATTGCGTAAAGGCGCCACTGTTGCGGTTTATGATCCCGTTTCTATGCCTGAAGCCAAGCGGGTTTTTGCACTGGATTTTGCTGATACTCCAGAATTATTAGAGAAAATTCGCTTTGCCAGTAATCCTATGGATGCCTTGGTAAAAGCAGATGCATTAGCGATTGTGACCGAGTGGAAAGCATTTCGTAGTCCAGATTTTGACCAAGTTAAATCGCTTCTGACGCAGCCTGTTATTTTTGATGGACGTAATTTATTTGAGCCTGCTGTGATGACCGAAATCGGTATCGAATACCATGGCATCGGTCGCTCAGTGTTGACGCGCGGATGATCAGTATGCTGGAATCTAAGCGTATTTTGGTCGCTGGCGACGTCATGTTGGATCGCTATTGGTTTGGTGACGTTAACCGGATTTCTCCTGAGGCACCTGTACCTATTGTTCGTGTTGAAAGACGCGAGGAACGTCTTGGTGGTGCCGCTAATGTGGCGCGCAACACGGTAGCGTTGGGTTTGCAGGCGGGTTTGTTAGGTGTGATTGGTGAGGACGAGGCGGGTCATATCGTTGAGGGCTTATTGACTCAGTCTGGCATTACTAGTTATTTAAGCCGTGATACAAGCATTTCTACCATCATTAAGTTACGCGTCATCGGCCGCCAGCAACAACTACTGCGAATTGACTTTGAAGAAAAACCTACTGAGCATGTACTCAAAGATAAACTATCCCGTTTTAACGCTCTGATTGCCGATTACGATTTAATTGTCTTGTCCGATTATGCCAAAGGTAGTCTGGTCAATGTGGCGGAGATGATTTCTGCTGCCCGTCTTGCTGGTAAGCCAGTATTGGTAGATCCGAAAGGAAGTGATTTTCTACGCTACACTGGCGCCACAATGTTGACACCTAATAAGTCTGAATTGCGCCAAGTCATTGGTGAGTGGGCAAATGAGGCAGAGCTGACAGAGAAAGTCCAGGCACTACGTCAAAAATTAGATTTACAGGCATTGCTGCTCACTCGCTCTGAAGAGGGAATGAGTTTATACACAGCAACAGAGGTAACGCATGTACCCGCTATGGCGCGTGAAGTGTATGACGTTTCTGGTGCTGGAGACACCGTGATTGCAACTATGGCAGCAAGTATCGCGTCTGGTATGAGCTTACAAGATGCCGTAATGCTTGCCAATCGTGCTGGCGGTATTGTGGTAGGTAAGCTAGGTACTGCTACGGTTTCTAAAGAAGAGTTATTTGCTTCTGTCAATTAATGTTAATTTAATGTTAATATTGTTTTGACTGTCAACCTGTATGGCCGCAAGTCGTTAATTGATACAGAACGAGACACATCGTTCTATCTGGTCTGGCAGTTAAATAGACGTAGTTAATTTACTTAATTCGGGAGTATTCATATGTTCAAGAAATTATTATTAGCAGTCGCAGCAATGGTCGTCTCTATGGGATTTGCCTTTGCTGATGTTGATGTAAATAAAGGTGATCAAGCTGCTTTGGATGGTATCAAAGGTATTGGTCCTGCCAAATCTAAAGCGATTATTGACGAACGTACTAAAGGTGGCAATTTCAAAGATTGGACTGATTTTGAAACTCGCGTCAAAGGTGTTGGTGCAAAAAGTGCAGTCAAATTGTCTGAGGCCGGTTTGACCGTCAACGGTCAGGCTAAGACTGGTGCGCCAGCAAAGCCTGCAGTAGAAAAAGTCGCTAAACCGATGAAAGCGGATAAAGCAGCGAGTGCATCTGCGGCTGCGTCGGTTGCGGTACCTGCTGCGTCTGCTAAGGCATCCGCATCAAAGTAAATTTAGTTTTATGCTTCCGTTTTATGTTTTCGGTATGTTAGTGCATTAAAGGTTTAAAAAAACAAAAACATCTCTTGCTCGCAGGAGATGTTTTTTTATTGCCGCAAATTCTACTGACAACAATACCGTGTGGTGAGCAGCAAGCTGCTACAGCGTTTAGAATGACGTTTTACATTAAATTGCTAACTAACGACTATGCCTTATCTGACGATTGAAGACACCATAGGAAATACCCCGCTTGTTATGTTGCAACGTATTCCCAGTGCGGAAATTAAACGACGTAATAATATTATTTTAGGTAAGTTAGAAGGCAATAATCCAGCAGGATCCGTTAAAGATAGGCCTGCGCTGTCTATGATTAAGCGCGCGGAAGAGCGCGGTCGAATTAAACCCGGTGATACCTTGATTGAAGCCACTAGCGGCAACACTGGCATTGCGTTAGCCATGGCTGCTGCCATGCGCGGATACAAAATGGTACTGTTGATGCCGGAGAATTTGAGTATAGAACGTCGTCAAAGCATGGCGGCATACGGTGCGCAGATTATATTGACCCCTAAAACAGGTGGTATGGAATACGCCAGAGACCTTGCAGAGCAAATGCAAAAAGAAGGTAAGGGCATGATTCTGGATCAATTTGCTAACCCTGATAATCCTTTGGCTCATTACGAAACTACAGGGCCAGAAATTTGGCGTGATACTGAAGGTCGGGTAACCCATTTCGTCAGTGCTATGGGAACTACCGGCACCATAATGGGCGTATCTGCCTATCTGAAAGAGCAAAATCAAGCCATACGCATTATCGGCGCACAGCCAGAGGAGGGATCTTTGATTCCAGGAATTCGGAAATGGCCAGAAGCTTATTTGCCTAAAATTTATGACAAGGCCAGAGTTGATCAAGAGGAGTCAGTGAGTCAGTCTGATGCTGAGCACATGGCTCGTCGTATGGCTGCAGAAGAAGGAATATTTTGTGGGATTTCAGCAGCTGGTGCTTGTGAAGTCGCTTTGCGTATAGCGCATACAGTTGAGAACGCAACCATAGTATTTATCGTTTGTGATCGCGGTGATCGTTATTTGTCTACTGGGGTTTTCCCAGCTTAAATTACAGCAGTTTGTCGATATGACAGACGAAAAAATACCGTAGATGTACTTGGGTACATCTACGGTATTCTCATATTGGCTAACGACACTTATGATGTCGTACCAAATTAACTATTATCCGCAGCGTCTTTTGGTTTGAATTGCTTGTCGCTGATACGGAATTTTGCGCGGCGATCACCCATCAACTCGCGTAAATCTTTGATGCTGACATCGCTAATTTCATGCATACGAATTAACAGTGATGCACCTACAGGCAAACGACGGTGACGGATTTTACTAATAACTGGTGGTGCTACTTCTAACGCTCTGGACAAAGCTGCGTCGTTTTTCAAGTGCAATTGTTTAATCAACGTATCCAGAAGATTATTCGGATCGTAGTCAATCTCATCGGATTCAAGCTGTGTCAGATTTGCCATAATTACCTCGCTATTTAGCTTATTTAAAGCAAAAAAAGTTGCCTCAATAAAAAATTAATCAAACGATAATATTGTATCTTTAAAATGCTTTTTCTTGCTAGAAAAATAGCAAAACATTGTTAAATCTCTTGACACATTGTCTTTTTACACATAAATGTATCATTCGATAATGTTACTGTAGTTTAAAACATACTATTTAGCAATATTAATCGGCGAAAATCTTATCGAGCTATAAAAAATTCTGAAAAGCAAGATTTTCCTTCTTGTTTATTTATTTCGTGCTGCTGCAATCACTTTCCCTAAATCGATCACAGACATCGCGTAAAAATAGCTCCGATTGTATTGCGTAATGGCAAAAAAATTATCCGTCGCTAACCAATATTCGGTCGGTTCATTTCCATTTTGCAAATTGACTAATCCATATAGCAAAGATTCGGGTGGATCTTGACTTGCCGTCGTTGCTACCGTCTTCAGTTCATCTAGCTTGTAACTCGCTCTTAATCCTTGCCCTAAAAAGCTGTCTAATAAACTGCTTTGCTCTTCTCCGATGGCTAAGCTCGCAGGGAATACGGTAGGAACATTTTTTTTCCAGCCATGCAGCGATAAGTAATTGGCGACGCTGCCAATCGCATCTGTTGGCGAACCTGACAGATCGATTTTTCCATCACCATCGAAATCAACAGCAAATTTACGGATACTGCTCGGCATAAATTGTGACCAGCCAATTGCGCCAGCATAAGATCCTTTAAAACTGAAAGGGTCAACCTGTGACTCACGGGAGAGTAATAGCATATTCTCCAATTCTGACCGGAAGAACTCCATACGCGCAGTACGTGTTGGTGTATCAGGATAGGCAAAAGCCAGTGTAGTTAGTGCATCCATGACGCGGAAGTTGCCAGTATTCCGGCCAAATACCGTTTCTACGCCAATCAAGCCTACGATGATATCTGGAGGTACGCCGTATTGAATCTCGGCACGATTCAGAGCATCAGCATATTTGTCCCAGAATGCGATGCCAGCATCAATCCGATACGCATCCACAAAACGTGCGCGGTAAGCTTTCCAGTTTTTTGGTCGCCCGCTTGGTGCAGGCTTCATTAACTGTATAGCTGATTCTATGTAGCGAGTTTTATCAAAGTTATTGACCAGCTCTGCTTTATCAAAACCATGTTTAACAACCATCTGGTCGATAAACTCGCCTACCTCTTTCCATTGAGCAAAATGCACAAATTCAGCACTATTAGCTGATTGCTCTTGCTCCTTAGATATTTTTTTGCTTGCCGCGTCAGCGTTGGGTGCAACAGAAAATAGGATGGTGATACTTGCGGCTAAGAAAAGTTGATTTGGAAATTTGCTCAGTTTAGTGCGTAAATTAGTCATAGAAATATAGTTGAAAACATTCAGATTCGTTCGGTCAGCGACATTGCGCTAAGAGTGTTTTAAGTTGAGGTAGTACGTCAGACATTGGCTGCCTCGTGTTGCCATATTTGGTTGCCGCGTATAGGGCTAAGAAGCCTTGCACGGGTGCATATTGCGTTTCCGGTAGTGTGCTTTTCAGGCGACTCGCATACGCAATCGGCCCCTCGTGCAACAAACGCGGATGTTTTTTATCTGCCAGCTTTTTACATAGATACAAGTATAGTTTATCAAGAGGCGCGATTTTAGGCCGATGGTATAAAAGTGGTAGTGCAATTAGTCCAATAAGCACAGTCCCAATTGCGAAAAAAATCAGCATCAACTTAGGCCAATCTAATTCTGCTAAACCTAGTGTACGTAAAAAATCGACTTGTTTTGCCGGATTGTAATTTAGCACCCATTGGTTCCAAGAATTGTTGACAGCATCTAATTGCATACGTAAACGCGACAGCAAAGATTTGCTATTGGCACCAAGATTCATTAAACCACTTAGTCCTCTTAATCCGTTCAGTCCGCGACTATTCACATTTAAGCTGATACGTTCTGGTGCGACTGCTGCGGTGGGGTCAACTCTGACCCAGCCTTGGTCTTGCAACCAAACTTCTGCCCATGCATGCGCATCAGATTGACGCACTTCCATAAAGCCATCTACCAAATTCATCTCGCCACCTTGGTAGCCAGTGACGACACGCGCTGGTATGTCAACAGCGCGCATCAACACTACAAATGCGCTGGCATAGTGCTCACAAAATCCTGCGCGGGAATTGAATAAAAAATCATCCACACTATTTCTTCCCAAGATGGGCGGTTCCAAAGTGTAGCTAAATTTTTCATTTCTAAAAAAATTTAACACGGCTTGAATTAGACGGCGATCATCCGGCGTGCGCTGCCGTAAATCCGCGGCAAACTCCAGAGTGCGAGGATTAAACCCTGGCGGTAACTCGACTTCTGATTGTAAATCCCGGGCACTAAGCTCTGGTTGCCATTTATATTGGGTTTGCGACGTTACCTCATACCGTAAGCGATTATTAATTGCTTGCGGTGCGTTCAATTCGCTTTGAGCATTCAGCGAGCTACCTACTTCATTTAGTGAGGCCGGTGCTGTGGGAAGATCTAGTCCAAACAGCCAACGCTGTCCTTGTGATTCCAGAATAATTTGTTGTCGTATTTTTGGTCCGCTAAAGTTGACTGCATTATCTCTGCGCCGAAATTTTTGTAAATCGTCATGAGTCCAACTTCTGCCATCGAAGTGACTCAAAACGATACCGCGCCAATATAAGATAGGCTTATCTGGTCCTGTATTATCTGGGAAGTCAGGGAATTTAACTCGGAACGCAATATCCTCAGATAGCGCTAACTTACTGATATTGCCAGGCGTCATCGAGTCCGATAATCCACTGCGACCGGTATTGGCATCACTAGGTAAGCTCCATAGCGGACCCTGTAATCGGGGGAATAAATAAAACGCAACAATGGTCAGGGGAATCGCCAGAGCCAGTATCAATAATCCTAATTTAATACGTTGCATCAAAGGCGGTACAACACCCGTGTAGTTGAAGGACAATTGCGCCGTCAGCAGTGCAACAACGGCACACAAAGCAAAAGCGGCACTTCCTATGGTTTGAGTATCTAAAAACTGTGTCAGCAGCAGGAAAAAGCTCAGATACAGCACCACAAATAAATCACGTTTGGCACGCATCTCTAATAGCTTGCAAGCCAGTAGCATCATCAGCATTGTGACGCCGGCATCACGTCCAAAGAAGGTATGGAAATGTAAGAATACGCCGCCCATCATCAAGCTGGCAATAGGTACCAATACCCAAGAAGGTGGCATGCGTCTGCCAGTCAAAGTGAGCCAGCCACGCCAGGCCAATAAGCACAGGCAGCTAACAGAAACCCACCATTCCGCTTGACTGGTATGGGGTAATAAAACCAACAAGCAGGCAAACATCAGCAATAAGGTATCGGCCTTATCACGGGCCAGCGGGAGTTTTCTCCAGCTTTTATGTAATGTAGAAATAGCCTTCGCCCCAGATTTGATTTGGGAGTCTGGTAAGTCAGGTAATGTGGCTGATATCGTCATCGCCTTGATCTCATGTTAAGCCACATACTAAGCTTCATATAGTGCTAAAGAGCGTAAGCAATCTAGCCGGTGTGCCTGTCCCGTGGCGGGGGCATAATGATTGTTACCAAGTCGAAAACCATACGGTTGTGCGTTGGCATCTGCTTCTAATACCCAACTGGTCATGCGTGCTAATTTCAGTTCCACATCCATGTTCTTTGGCAAACTAGCAAAATCAAGCATGATGTCGCTGGCAGAGCCGCCAGAAAATTGTTTTGTCACAAGCTGACCACCAGCGGCCACATCAACTTTGGCAATATGCTTCCAAGCCAGATGCTTAAGCGCGTCACCTGTTTGATATGCTCTGACGCCAGAAAAATCTTCACTGCCTGCATGGCCTTGCCCATCATTTTTTTCTGAGCCTTGATATGGCAGGGGTGGCGCATTTAGTTCTGGTCGCGGATACACCAGTGCTTGTACGTCGGGTAACCAGGTACTCCAGGCGCGCAGCAAACCAAGAGGAAACCAGGTCTGTAACCTGACTCTGGGAATGGGCAAATAACCGCGCGTTTCGCTAGAGCAGCTCAGCTGGATACTAGTGCGGCTAAATGCCGCGATATCGACCGCATGTTGTGCTGCATCTTTGCTGGAAAAACTTAACCAGATGGCATAGCGCGCATATTTGCGGCGATTGATTAAGTGCAGCGTAAATTGCGCATCTTCACCGGCAAATACGGGTTGTGCTGTGCCAGCGAGCAAATGCAAATGCGCCAGATTTCGGAAGCCTAAAAACACGCTCACCCAGGCACAGGACATCAGCACAAATGTCAGCGCCAGACCCAGGCTTAAATTGTAGTTGGTGGCAGCAATAAACAAAGTGATCAGCAGTAGCAAAAACATCCAGCCAGGCTTGCTTGGCAACGTGAATACTCTACGCTGGTTAAGAAATACCTCACCAGTTTCAGGCTTGTTTTCTAAAAACACCATTTTCCGAAAACGAGTTTGTAGGTTCGTGAATAAGTTCATTATTACTGATTAAAAAAGTTAACTAAGCAGGACTTATGCACAATTGTCCCAGCAAGGCGCTGCAACGCAGTTGGCGTGGGTTTGCGTGAGTCCTACTAAACTAATTATTAGTTGGCATCTATACCGCAACCCGCAACATCATTTGCTGTAGCAATTCACTGCTGGCATTGGTTTTGCCGCTGACCGATTTTAAAGGCCGCAAACGATGTGCGATGACGGGTATCAGTATTGCTTGCACATCCTCTGGCAGGACATGATCGCGTCCCTCTAATGCCGCCCATGCACGTGCTGCTTGCAGCAATGCGATAGAGGCTCGCGGGCTCATGCCATCAGCAAAAACATCACCCTGGCGAGTGGCATGTGCCAGTGCTTGTACATAATCGATTAAAGACGGTGAGGTATGAATATGTTTCAGTAATTTTTGCGCCTCAACTAATTCATTAGCTTGCATTACTGCGGTCAGGCTTTGTAGAAGACTACGGCGATCTTCGCCAAGCAACAGTGCGCGCTCTGCCGCTGCGTCGGGATAGCCTAGAGAAAGACACATCAGAAAGCGATCAAGCTGCGATTCTGGCAAAGCAAATGTGCCGACTTGGTGGGTAGGATTTTGTGTCGCAATGACAAAAAAGGGATGAGGCAGCGCACGGGTTTTGCCCTCCACACTGACCTGACGTTCTTCCATCGCCTCTAGCAAAGCAGATTGAGTTTTCGGTGTAGCACGATTGATTTCATCTGCCAGCAAGACCTGCGTAAATACGGGGCCAGGATGAAAAATAAACTGATTTTTTTCACGTTCAAAAATAGAAATTCCAACCACATCTGCTGGCAGCAAATCGCTGGTAAATTGCAGGCGATTAAATTGTAAGCCAAGTGAAATCGCCAGGGCATGCGCTAAGGTTGTTTTGCCGACGCCTGGCACATCCTCAATCAGTAAATGACCGCCCGCCAGCAGACACACCAAGGCCTGACGAATTTGTGTGTCTTTGCCGATAATGACTTGATTAACTTGTTTTGCAACGGCATGAACTTTTGAAAACATAGTGAGCACTAAGCCTTATTAAATGAATTTGCGTCAGTCTTATTAGTAGGACTTACGCAAAACCGCCCCAGCTGCGTTGCAGCTCCTAGCCTAAAGTACTGTCGTCGTCGCTACGCCTTGCTGGGACAATTTTGCGTAAGTCCTAATTAGGTGAGTTTTACTATACTAACCCGAGTGTAAACTGATTTAAAGCAATCACCATACAAGATCTACAGGATGTCGCATCATGAACCGTTTTAAAATGAGCGATGCTTAGCCTGGAACCGGAAATTGGTAAGCGGTGGCAATAAGCCGGCAATAAGCCCGTTTGCAAAATGCCGCAAATAGGTTGACACTAACGCCAAGAGACATATCAATCTACGAAGATCAAAAGAGCAAATAATGACGACCGCGTTTTATACCCACGCCGATTGCAAGCGGCATGAAATGGGATCATGGCATCCAGAATCTCCCGATAGATTACAAGCCATCGAAGATCAATTGATCGCCAGTCGTATTGACAGCTTGTTGGAATATCGTGAAGCGCCAGCGGCAGAAGAGGCTGACTTAGCGCGCGCGCATACCGCCAGTGCCATTTACCGGATTCGAGAAAACTGTCCCACGGCGCACTCAGAACATCAGCACTTTCCGCTAGACGCAGATACTTTACTCAATGCCTTCACCTGGCGTGCCTCGCTGCGTGCCGCAGGTGCTGCGATTGCCGCCACTAACGCGGTGATTGCTGGCGAGCTGGACAATGCATTTTGCTCTGTGCGTCCCCCCGGACATCATGCGACTTCTAGCGAGGCGATGGGTTTTTGTATGTTTAATAATGTCGCTGTGGCTGCTAAATATGCGATGGAGGTGCATGGGCTAGAGCGTATCGCGGTAGTCGATTTTGATGTCCATCATGGCAACGGCACGGAAGAGATTTTTCATAACGATCCCCGGGTGTTGATGGTGAGTTTTTTTCAGCATCCGTTTTATCCCTACTCAGGTACCGAGCATCCGGCGCCCAATATGCATAACATTCCAGTGCCAGCGCATACCTATGGCGATGTTGTACGCCAATTAGTGCTGGAGCAGTGGCTTCCCGCCTTGCATCAACATCGCCCGCAAATGATCTTTATTTCTGCCGGATTTGATGCACATAAAGAAGATGATATGGGTCAGATGGGCTTAGTCGAGGCGGACTACAGTTGGATGACCCGCAAAATTATGGAAGTCGCCAAAGAGCATGCGGGTGGCAAAATCGTTAGCTGCCTTGAAGGTGGCTACAACTTGTCGGCTTTGGGTCGCAGCGTGGTTGCGCATATTAAAGTGCTGGCTGAGCTGGATTGATGTTCAGATTCTTGCGCCAAACGTCTCAAAAACATCAAACCTCAGCATAAAAATGATAGGAATGGAGCGGATGACGAGCATAGCTAGAATTTTTCTAACGCTGAGTTTTTTGCTTTTTTGTATTGATGTTTGCTTTTTTCGTCAAAGCAAAACGCCATTCTTTTGCCTGGCATTAAATTAATACTGCTATATAGTATATTTTATTGTCCATACATTAATTGGCTTTGAGGTGCATTTTATGCCTATACTCCCATTAAAATGCCGATTTTTGATGATCTGAGCAAGTGTCAGACTTCGTTGTTACTTTCCTCGCCAAAAACTAAACAGGAATTCTTGTGCGCAAGTCCGTAAAATAGCGGTTTGAATTTAGCAAATAGAAGAATAAGCATGTCCATACAATGGTTCCCCGGTCACATGAACGCTGCCCGCAAAAAAGCGGCAGAAACCATGGAAAACACCGATCTGGTGATAGAAGTTTTAGATGCCCGCATTCCGCAAGCCAGTTGTAATCCTATGGTCGAACAACTGCGCACATTTCGTCAGCGTCCTTGTTTAAAAATACTCAATAAAAGCGATTTAGCTGATCCGCATGCCACCAAGTTTTGGCTGGATTTTTATAACAGCCAAAAAGGTGTACACGCAGTCGCACTGTGTTGTAAAAAACCGTCCGACGTCGCCAAAATTCCTGGTATTGCGCTCAGCATCGCACCGCATCGCGGCGTACCAACTAAGCCCTTGCGCATGATGATTATGGGGATTCCCAACGTAGGTAAATCTACTTTGATGAACGCTTTGCTTAATCGCCGCGTCGCCAATGTCGGTGATGAACCTGCCGTCACCAAAGTACAGCAGCGTTTGTATCTCGGTAAAAATATGATTTTGGTCGATACTCCCGGCATGCTCTGGCCAAAAATCGCCCATCCGACCGATGGCTTGATGTTAGCCGCCAGTCATGCAGTTGGTGTAAAAGCCTTGATTGAAGAAGAAGTCGCTACTTTTTTAGCCGAACAATTATTACAAAATTATCCTAAGTTTTTGACAGCCCGTTATGGCATCGTCACAGAGGGGATTGATGGCGTGAGTGTGATTGAGGGCGTTGCTAAAAAACGTGCTTACCGCCTCAAAGGTGGTGACTGGGATTTAGAAAAAGCGGCTCACACTTTGCTGCTAGATTATCGCAGTGGTGCTTTAGGACGAGTCAGTCTGGAGACGCCCGACAGCCGCGAACATTTGCTCGCAACCTATGTGCCACCAGTGTTGCTGGGGCAAGGTAAAACGACCGACGTATCACAAGGCGAGCAGGGCGAGTTGGACGAATTGCCGAGGCAGTAAGCCTGATCAACTGCGGCAGATTGAGCAAAGGTAGAACGATGTCGTCTTTTTTCTTGCGCTTGTTACTATGCCTGGGATTGAGTTACGCAGGTTGGATGGCGATGGAGTGGTTTGAGCCGGGTTATGGTCCGATTGGCCTAGCGATTGTCTCTGTCGTGTGGGGAATTTTGTTTGCGCCGTTTGTTATCGCATTAATACCCACGATCTGGTACTGGGCAAGACATTCGGTATTGAATCAATGGCAGGGAAAATACTATTCTTTTGAAAGTCATCACATACGATTCTACGTAGTCGACGACATCATTTGGTTGCCATTAAAAGATCTGCGTATGCTGATTGTTCCAGCCATCGGTGAGCGCGAATTAAGATTACTGGCTGAAGAATGCGCACCAATCCCCGGTCATAGACAAATTGGTGTGACGGAAGCTGGCTTACTGCGCTTACTCGCAACCCGAACCGAGCATCGCCGTGCAGATGCGCAGATGGTGCGCTTTAAATTGTGGCTGATCACCAGTGCCGTCCCCAACATTAAACGCTTGCCGGCATCCAGTGCTAATGCTTAGTAGCATTAGATGGACTTTGTAATCTCCCCTCAATGCCTTGCAGATTCTAGCCATTGATAATCTTACGGGCAAACGATTCCAGATAATCCATTAAGGAGTCGGTTGCTTTTAAGGCTTGCTCTTCATTGCCTTTTGCGATCGCTTTCGCCAGCATCAGATGGCAACGCGCACCTTCTTCTATATCGCCTTCATGCTGAAACGCATACCAAAAGCGACGGCATTTGATCACAAGTGGCACGACCGCCGCTACCGCAGACGGATTGCGACAGGCTTCGTGTATCACGTGATCTAAGGCTTGGTCGGCTGCCATATATGCACCTAGATCAGCGAATTTAGCCGCAACCAACATTTGATCTGCGCATTCCACCATGTCTTTACGGTGTTGCGGTGTGCTGCGACGGGCTGCGCTGGTGGCGATCAGACGTTCTATTACCCGTCTGGTTTCTATCAATGTCATGTGTTCTGCGGCTTCGATGTCGCTGACGATCAAACCGCGTCTTGGTAGTTGCAGAATTAGCCCATTGGATGACATCCGCATCAATGCTTCACGCAAGGGCGTGCGCCCCAAGCCTGTGATGTCAATTAATTCTGATTCTACAATCGGAGAGCCCGGCTTAAGTTGCAGGGTGACGATCATGCTTTCGATTGCGTCATAAGCGATATCCACCGCACGCAACTTGGGCGGTGCGGATTTTTGCGGTAGCGCTGTCGCCATCGCCGATTTGCTTGCTGTAGCTAGCATAGAGTTTTCCGAGTCAATATTTTATTTCTATAATAACGACATTTTTCCGAATTTTACTCAGTTATATTCTATTTTTTCAAAATTATTGCGCGTTATTGAGAGGCGAAAATGGAGCAAACTGAGCTTGTTTGGTTAAAAGTTTGCCCCATAATTAACTTTGAGCACTATTTTTTAGACAGTTCGCCTAAAGGTAGATCGACACATCCGGCCTGGTCGCTAAGGCTTTTTGTACGATAGCCGTCACCCGCTCACGCTCTGCACCAACAAGCGGCTGGCGCGGACGGCGTACGTTTTCATTACCAACACCGACCAGAGTTTCGACCAGCTTCAGGTTTTGTACCAACTTGTTGGATACGTCTAAATGCAGCAGCGGCATAAACCATTGATATAGCTTGAGTGCTTCATCATAACGTTTGGCTTGCATCAAGTTATACAGCGCCACTGTTTCTTTCGGGAACGCGACTACCAAGCCTGCCAGCAAGCCATCTGCACCGACTGCCAAGCCTTCAAATGATAGATCATCTACGCCCATAAATAATTGATAGCGATCGCCCAACACATTGCGCAGATCCGTAATGCGGCGAATATTGTCGGTTGATTCTTTAATCGCCACCAGCCACTCGCAATCAGCCAAATCCAAAAAATCTTCGGGTGTTAAATCAACTTTGTAAGTCACAGGATTGTTATAGACCATGATAGGCAATTGTGCCGCTTTGGCGATGGCACGCAGATTGTCTTTGGCTTCGCGGGCGTCGGCGGCATACAAGACGGATGGCATTACCATAAAACCTTGCACACCCATATCCGCGGCTTGCTGCACAAACCGTAAGGCATTGCTGGTGCGGGTCTCTGACACATTGACCAGCACTGGCAGCCGCTTATCCGCAACTTGCAGGGCAATCTTGGCGACTTCCAGTTTCTCATCAAACGAGAGGGTGCTGGCTTCTCCCAAAGAGCCGCAAGTGACCAAGCCATGGACACCGCTATCGATCTGAAAAGCATAATGCTTTTCCATTTCAGCATAGTCCAAATCCTCGTTATCTTTAAACTTGGTAGTTACTGCCGGAAAAACGCCACGCCATTTATTTGTGCTCATGTTTATATTCCTTCGCTGACTTAGTTAGTAGAACTTGGTTGAACTTGGTTGATTGAGCTTGCTTAGTAAAGCCTGGTTGCTTGAGTTTTGTTGAGCTAAATGAGTTTAGTACATGTTAATATTATTTAAAAATATTCTTAATATATTTAAAAAAAGATAAAAATTTTGTAAAAGTTAGTAATTATTTATTTAGTTGCAGTTGTTCCATGTAAAATGAATAATATTATTTAGTCTTTCATTAATATTACCATTGGTATTTATCATGATCATCGATCCTATGCCTATCATCTCCACTGAAGAAGCGCAGAAAAACCGTCACCAAATGGCAGGTCAGATCAGTGATGTTTTCTTCACTGAAGCGTTATTTGATGCGATGCCAGATGTGGTTTTTTTCGTTAAAGACCTGGCTGGTCGTTATATTGTGGTAAATCAGACACTCGCCACACGTGCTGGTTATAAAGATAAAGCGGCCTTAATTGGTCATACCGCCACCGAAGTTTTTTCTGCCTCTTTAGCCGTTAATTATGATGAACAAGATCAAATGGTACTTAGCGATAATCAAGCTTTAAATGATCAATTAGAACTTCACCTGTACCCCAACCTTGACCCTGGCTGGTGTCTCACCCAAAAAATCCCACTGCGCGATGCTAATAATAATGTGATCGGTCTTACCGGTATTTCTCGTGATTTAGCGATGCCGGATCAACGCCATCCTATTTATCACCAGATCGCCGCTGCTGTCCGGCATCTGCATAGCCATTATTTTCAGACAGTACAAATGGCAGATTTGGCGCAACTAACTGGTTTGTCGATTACCCAGATTGAGCGTTATTTCCAAAAGATTTTCTCACTGACGCCACGTCAGATGATGATCAAAATTCGTTTAGATGCTGCATCCCAGATGCTGGCTGATCCTAGCAAGAGCATCACTGACATTGCAGCAGATTGCGGCTACCAAGATCACAGCGCTTTTTCTCGTATTTTTAAAGCCACTGTCGGCATGACCCCAAGTGAATACCGCGAGGTTTTGCAACGTCAAACTATTCGCCAAGCCAGAGCCTGACCCAAATACTCCCTTCGTCCGGCGGTTTCAACGACGAAGTGCTATTCGTCGTATCCCATAGCAAATTCATCATCGCACTCCTTAGCGCATCCCCCAAACAAAGGGATCGCGCTCATCCAGTAATAAAGTCGCCTCAGCATTCACAAAAGCTTTACCGCGAATGCTAGGTAAGATTTTTTCTATATTATTTGAGTCTGCCCTTTTCCCTGCATCTGTCTCTGCTGTGTTCTGACTAGCTTTCATCGTTTGATAAGACGCTTCAAACACACTGCCTATAATGCTCTCCTGTCGCCATATTGCACTCTCTACCAACTTGCCATCTGCCGCCAGGCAAGCCAGTTTGGCGCTGGTGCCGGTGCCACAAGGCGAACGGTCGTATGCTTTGCCTGGACATAAAACAAAGTTTTTGCTGTGATTATTGGCTGAATCTGGGGTGCCAAATAATTCGATATGGTCAATCAACGCGCCATGCTCACCGGTAATCTCATTTGCCTCCAAGGCTTGCCTTACCCGCCAGCAAAAATCGGTAAGCGCATCGATATTTTTTGCTTGTAACTCCTGCCCATGATCAGCGATCAGGAAAAACCAATTACCACCCCATGCCACGTCGCCCCTTACAAGACCGTGGCCAGCGACTTCAATCATGACTTCTTTGCGGTAACGCCATGCCGCGACGTTATGCACAGTCACGCTATCGTCAGCATGTAGCTCAACTTGCACAACGCCAACAGGCGTGTCAATTTGATGTTGCCCAACGCTGATCTTGCCTTGGTACGCCAGACTCGCCACAAAGCCAATCATGCCGTGACCACACATGCCAAGATAACCCACGTTATTAAAAAAAATCACGCCAGCAGTACACTCGGGGTTGTCGGGGACGCAGGCCAAAGCGCCAACCATCACATCAGAGCCTCGTGGTTCGCAAGTGGTCGCAGTGCGGTAATGATCAAATTCAGTTTTAAAGCGAGTGACGCGCTCAGCCAAAGTGCCTGTACCCAGATCAGGTCCACCAGCGACGATTAACCGGGTTGGCTCGCCACCGGTATGTGAATCAATAATGGATATTTTTTTCATGTGCACAGAATACTCAGATGTTGGCGCATTGTCTTGACGGATTGCCTCTTGCTTATTGTTGAAATCTGCATAGTCGGCGTTATTTCGGTTTTGGTGTAGTTTAAAAAATCATGATGGTCGTGACAATACTGAACGATATACAGCTTGGTTTGATCCATGTTGAATATCTCCAATTGAATATACTCCCCACTGATTTTTATAAAAATGCTCTATTGTCCATTAAATATATGGGCAAATAAAATATACTTATATGGAGTATATTTTTAATGGTTCGGTACGGATTGCCGATTGATCAAAATAAACCTCAGCCTTGATGCGATTACTCATGCGGATTTGCAATTATTTTCGGGCATTTCTGACTAAGCGCATAAAAGTAGCCGGATAAAGATGGGATAGGATGCAGCAAAATTGCCATGCGATAATGCGAACTGCTTATTTGAAACCACCGCCCAAAACCGCATGAATTTAGTCACTCGACAGCGCGAAACCCCCAAGCCTGATCCCATCAAAAAACGGTTGATTGCTGGCGTGATGATTTCGCTATTGATTCATGCATTGATATTGTGTGTACAGTTTGGCGTGCCCGGTCTGGGTTTGCCAGGAGCAGCAGCGCCGGAGCAAAATAATCTCGCCCCCGCAGCTGAATCAGAATTGACGATCCAGATTGCAAATCCAGAACTTAATACCAGCGCCGCAATCCCGCCGTTGCAGGTGCCACAGCCACCTGTGTCAACACCGCCGGTAGCCTTGGCAGCAGAGACTGGCATACGTTTGATAGCGCCTGCGGTTGCAACGCCAGCAGCACCAGTGCCCACATCATCCAAGCCAGCGGTAGCCAAGGCCAAAGCAAAAAATGGCCCTAAAAAAATCGTAGCACGCGCAATTCCGGTGACGCCTAAAGCTGAGCAGGAACAATCGCCAGAAGATCCGGTACGTGTTATTGCCCAAAATGAGATGCGGGATGACAGCTTTGTCGTGCCGTTCCCCAGCCCAGAAGACCCGGAGCACAAGCCCGATCCAGAGTCCCGGCAAAAAATTACTAAACCTGTCGCTCCCATTGCACCTGATCCTATGCTGGATGTCGCCAGTGTGGCTAGTGTCGCCGAGCAGCCAGACCCAGCGATACAACAAGCCGCAGAGCGGGCAGAGGCGGCCGAGTTAGCAAAGTTGGCAGAAGAGACCAAGCGGGCGCAGCTAGCCAAGCAAGAAATCCGGCAACAAAAACAATTGAAAGAAGAGCAGGCGCGCTTGCAATCGGAAGCACAGCTTGCAGTCCAGACTCCGCAAAATGTGGCGATCCAAAAACTACAAGTAGACAACCGCAAACAAGCGGAAGTCAGCAAGGCGGCAGAGATAGCATCCAAGTTAGAAGAGCAAAAATTAGCCGAGCTCAAGCAAGCCGAACTAAAGAAAATTGAACAAAAAAATATAGAACAGCAGCAAGCCGCCCAGCAATTAGCACAGCAAGTAGCACAGCAAATAAGCCAGGACGAAGCCAAACGCACCCAACAAGAGCTAGCACGTCTGGAGCAAGTGCGCCAACGAGAACAAGCGATTCAGCAAGAGCGTCAGCAAAAGCAAGCAGCAGAATTACAAGCCCAACAGCAGGTCATTGTGCAAGCCAACAAGCAAGCCGCCGAGCAAACGGCTAGGCAAGAAGCACAGCGCATTGCACAGCAAACCGCACAGCGAGAACAAGAAAGCAAGCAAGCTCAAACCGCTCAGGCCAGCACAAAATTTGAGCCGCGTACCTTGCCTGCGATCGGTAATAACAATAATCACGGCGATAGCATTGCCAGCCGTGCAGATAGTGGCGACCGTAGTGGTGATAAATCAGGCGAAGGCAACGGCATCAAAGACGGCGACCGTAATGGTAACGGCAGTGAAAAAGGTTTCGTCCTGCCTAAAAATTTATTCAGCAGCGATCTCGCCAACAAAGCGCTGGAGCAATCACGCGGCTTAGGTCTGTTACGTGGCCGGCCACCAGTCCCCATCTTTGGCGATGACGACAAATCACGTCGCCGCGCAGTCGGTAGTGAATACAGCAAAGATGTTCCATTACGCATGTATGTAGAAAGCTGGCGTCAAAAAATCGAGCGCAATGGCAGCCTTAATTATTCACAAATTTCTAAAGACAAAGCCCGTGGTTATCCCGTCGTATCGGTCATCATCCGCAGCGACGGCAGCGTAGAAGACATCGTCCTCATCAGTTCTAGTGGTCGTGCAGATCTGGACGAAGCGGTACGCCGCATCGTCAAAGTCAACGCCCGCTACGCATCCTTCCCCGCCAACGTGGCAGAAAAATATGACACCATCGAAATACGCCGGGTCTGGAATTTTGAGGAGGCGTTAAGGATTACTGAGGAATTGCGGTAGATTTGTTGGCGATGTTTAGATTGGATGTTACGAGTGATTGTTTTAAATGAAATTACATTAAATCCCTAAAGGGACGAATGATGCATCGCTTAATCAGTTCGCTTTGCTTTGCCGCAGTTATCGGTGTGACGGTGGCGACCTCTAGTGCATGTGGTATCGGTTTGTTCGAAGGAACCAGCACATGGTGTGGCTTACCGCTTTACTGGATTTTTGGATTTCCTGTCGCGATTATATGTGCTGTTATTTTTGGTTTTCCTGCTCAATTACTATTTCGCCGTTTGGGCTTGCGCCGTTGGTGGCAGTTTGAGTTGGGAGGTCTATTGTTTGCGATGCTTTTCTGGTACTTGAGCGCAAATCCATTTACATCCGCGCGCTGGATTCAATCGAGATTTTTCGATTCCCTAAATTACCTTGGGTCTGGTGCAGCGGCAGGTTTCGCTTTCTGGTGGCTTTCTATTCGACGGGAACGGCAGAACGCTCTTTAAATAGAGTAACTAATGAATAGGCGAGTGGAATTGTAACCAACCATTAATCGCCAGCCAAGTCATCACATGCGCTTTGCCGCTGGTTACCCACGAGGGATCTTTTAGTAAGTCCGGTAGTTCATGCCATCCTACGCGTAGCAGATTGCCTTCCCAATTTTCTTGCAGTTGTTGCAGCGCTTGCGCACTGACGCTTATGCCGATGGCGGCGCATTGGACGAAGCCTGTGGTTTTTTCTTTGACTAGCGATAGCGGGCGCGATGAAGGCCAAGCTTGTTGTAGCTGTTGTAGTGGAATGGTGATTCCGGTTTCTTCTTTTATTTCTCTTTGTATTGTCGCCAGCAGGCTTGCTTGTCCGTTGCTCCGGTCTTGTCCGGGGTGGAATGCGCCGCCGATGATGTGCAGGCAGTTTGCGTGGGTGGCGACATCGGCTGCTCTGCGTTGCAGAATGATTTCTTGCGTGTCTTCGCAAATCAATACTGCGCTGGCGCTGAGGATGGCGGGTCGCTGTCCCTCGGCGCGTAAGGCACACAGTTCGGAGAACTGAATTTCTTGTACTTGTAGTCGTCTGGGGTTTGCTGATGATGGTGCGTTTTGAGCTTGTTCATCTAACCCTGATACGACGATGACATGGGGATCATCTGGTTTGCCTGACTGATGTAGTTGCCTTGCGAATTGATGCGCTTGATGTTGTTGCTGCTCCGTGAGTATTACTTTGCAGATGATTTCAATTGTTGGCTCTGCTTCTAAAAAAGCGATCAGTTCCAGTTGATCCCGGAACTCGTGGCGTAGCCGCTGCTGTAATACTAAAAGAGGGTGTGACATAGTCGTGGCAAAGAGAGTGGGGCGGTGTTTTCTGACGGGTCTTAGGCGAGTCTTATAGTAAGTCTTATAGCGAGTCTTATGGCAATATAGGCAGATTCACTAGAAGAGGCAATCACGATGCGTATTTTGATCACGGGTGGTACCGGTGTAATCGGGCAGCGCTTATGCCCAGCGTTGTTGGCAGCGGGGCATGAGTTGACTGTATTAAGCCGCAGCCCAGCAAAGGTGCAGCGTTTGTGCGGTGCTGCGGTAAAGCCGATGGCGTCTTTGCAGGAGTGGTTGCCAGCGGTCCATTTTGATGTTGTCATCAATCTTGCCGGCGAGCCTATTATTGATGCGCGCTGGACCGAAAAACGTAAGCAGTTATTGTTAGATAGCCGGGTCGCATTGACCCGCGAGTTGATCGCTTGCATGCAGTTTGCTGCACAAAAGCCAGCACTGTTTTTAAGCGGATCAGCGATTGGTTATTACGGCGATACGGGTGATCGCATCATTGATGAAACTGCAGAGCTCGCTCAAGATTTTGGTGCCCAGCTGTGCAGTGCATGGGAGCATGAAGCCAATCAAGCCAGTGCGATGGGGATTAAAACGATACTTTTGCGTACCGGTCTGGTGTTCGACGCACGCGGCGGCATGCTGCAAAAAATGCTGCTGCCGTTTAAGCTGGGTTTAGCGACACGATTAGGGCAGGGGCAGCAATGGATGAGCTGGATACATATCGCCGATTACGTCGATGCTGTTTTGTTTTTGCTGGCCCATCCTGATGCTGAGGGCGCGTTTAATATGGTGGCTCCGAATGCAGTGAGGAATGCCGAATTTACACAAACGTTCGCCAGCGTATTGCATCGTCCGGCAATCTTTGCTGCGCCTGCATGGTTGCTCAATACCGCCATGGGTGAGATGTCCTTGCTGCTGTTGGGTGGTCAGCATGTCGTGCCAAAAAAGTTGCAAGCACTTGGGTTTGCGTTTAACTATCCAAGCTTAGATCATGCATTACAAGCCTTGGTGACTGAGGGTTGAGCGGTAAAAAAGTGTATTTGAAAATAGTCAAAATTTGATAAAAATAAAATGAATGCAGCGACTAAATCTTGTACGGGGTTAAGTACCCAGCAGGGTACAACCCAGACTGCAAAGCGTAGCAGTTGTACGCGTTGTCTGCGTCCGCAAAGCACTTGTATTTGCCATTGGATTGTCGCTATTAATCCCCAAGTTGAGATCGTGATTTTGCAGCATCCGCTAGAAGTACAAAATGCAAAAGGTAGCGCACGCTTGCTACATTTAAGTTTGACCGGAAGTCAAATTTGTATCGGTGAGAAATTTGAAGAATCTTTGCTTAAATCCTTACTGGATGTACCCGGAAAAAATAGCATATTGCTGTACCCGGAAACGCCGCAAGATCAGGGAATAGGTGTGATGCCTGCGCCTGTTTTTGATGTTAGATTATTGGCGCAGCCTGACAAAATACGTTTGATCGTGCTGGATGGCACCTGGCGTAAAAGTCGAAAAATGTTGTACCTTAATCCGCTGCTGCAAACATTGCCTCGTCTGCCTTTGCGGGACACGGCAACGTCGTTATACCGGATTCGCAAAGCACATAAGCCGGATCAGCTTTCTAGTTTGGAAGCGACTTGTTATGCATTGATGATGTTGGAGAATACATCGGAAAAGTACCAGCCTTTGCTGGATGCATTTGATGGATTTGTAGGGCAGCAAGAAGCGCTTAAGACATCGCACTATTCTGCTTCCGATGCTGTTTTGATTTAAGTTTTTTAGCTAATTTAATCCCTCTGACGCCTCACCTCTGCGCACACAATGTTTGCCGCCTTGCTTGCCTGCATACATCGCGGCATCGGCACGTTTGAGTAAGCTGATCGGATCGTGCCCATCTTGTGGTGCCAGCGCGTAGCCTATGGTTAAGCCGACGCTGCAAGTTTGCTCACTTAAGACAAACGGGCTGTCAAAAGCATCCAGCAATTTAAGTCCCAGATCGTTTGCTTGCTGTACGTTATTGAGCCCACTCGACATGACCACAAATTCATCCCCACCGAGTCGTGAAACAAGATCTGAGGTGCGCAAATTAGCTTGCAAGCGTTTGGCGACAGCGATTAGTAGTTCATCGCCAATGTCGTGACCGTATTGATCATTGACTTGTTTAAAGCCATCCAGATCGAGCATATATACGGCGAGAATTTTTTCTGCGGATGCTTGTGGCAATAGGTTGCCTAGGCTGGTATTTAAGCCACGTCGGTTAGGTAGTCCTGTTAATGGATCGGTATGTGCTAACGAATGCATGGTGTCACGTTCTTTACTCACGTTTTGGGCTTCCATATGGATCGCTTTGGTACGTAAGCCAAGTACGCGCATAAAAATCAGCATGTCAAAAGTTGCGCCAAACTGGAATGAGTGCATGGTCCAAAAATTAGCCGGAATTTGTCCTTGAATAACCCCGATGAGGATCGCGGTGGTGATGAAATAAACCGCCCAGCCGCTTAAGAAATACATCCCCACTTTATCGCCTCTGCGGGCACGGGTGATTGCGCCCGGTATGCCAAGTACAGCGGGCGCTAAGCCCAAAGTGCTGATGATGGCTGTGACCGTGTAAATATTGATCAGATCAAACGTGTAAAGCACGGCAAAAAAGACGGTCAGGCACGCGCCTGTTTTCATTAAAAAACCAAAGTGCCGATAGCGATCTTTACTCTGTAACGCCTGCTCGATAAATAGAAACGATCCACAGGCAGCGATCAATGCAGATAGGCCGCCTGCATGGAGTTCCATCCAGACATTGTCGGTCCAAACGTACTGCGCGCCCACACCAAATTGCAGTAATGAAAATAGTAAGCTGCCGGAGATCAGCAGAGCGTATTTAATAAACAGATATTCGCGCAGACTAAACCATTGAGCAACGCTATAGAGCAAAAGACAAAGTGCGATACCAGTCAAAATGCCTTGCAGCATTTGCTCGTCCATTGCGCGTGCATGGAAGGTGGAGGGCTTGCTCAGGGTGATCGGCAAGATCATCGGACCTATCGTTTCTACCCGCATAAACATCACGTAGTCCAAGCCTGGTTTTAGCCGTAAACCGGAGGCGTGAGAGCGGCTGGTGATCGGGCGTTGGGAATAGGGTTGCATATTTCCTAGCAGCCGATGTTGCACCATATCTTGGCCTTGCATCAGATAGACATCAATTTTGTTTAGGACTGGATAGTCAATGTCTAAAGCCCATAAGCCATCACCATTGGCGGCAACAGTTAAGGGCAGGCGTAACCAAACTACATCTTTGCGCAAGCCTAGGGTATCCGTTGCTGTCAGAGGGATGGTAAATTGATTGCTGAGCGCGATGGCGTCATTCAGACTTAGTTTGCCGCTGGCATCTGGCAAGAAGGTGATTGCAGACCAGGCATGGATCAGCGGAGTGCTATCGGTTAACAGCAGCGGTGCTGTTTGCTGGGTTGTTTGGTGATTGCTAATGGCTTTTCTGAGTTTGCCTGGGGCACTGGCCGGACTCTGAGCAAACGCGGAATTTGTGGCGCCTGCTGAACTTATATTGGCATTATCACCAACATAGCCCAAGCTGAGTGCAGCAAGCAAAATGAATAAAATACAGTGACGCAGCACCTGAAATTGGTGCATTGAAGGATGCCGGTATTTAGGCAATAAGGACTTAGCAAATCTATGCAATTTACTTGTCATGAGTTGCAGATGGATGTGGCAAAAAAGCCAGTGAGAATAAGTACGTCAGTTCAGCGGAAAACCAAGTTAAGAGTATCGTGTCGCTGAGGTTTTTCTGTCAAGCAGCATTTTTGCCAAAATCGCAGCGAATATTGTCGTGTTAACCACTCGTCATCCCCCAAAGCCTTGTCGATAAAATAAGTTCATTCTGTCGCTTGTAGATGTTTTGGGATGAACTAAAATCGCTTCCACAACTCTGTTAAGGATGACGCAACGGATCTTGATGCAGGCTGCGGACTATATAGATACTTTGGGTGAGTATATTTATATTGTCCATATAATCATTGGACTATAAGGTATTTTTCATAAAAAATCGTGGGAGTATATGAGTAATTGCTACTGTTGGCATATGAGAATGGGCGAAATCTAGCTACTTGATTTCGCCCATCTCGCCCTGGCTTGCATTGCTCTGCATTCCCTTTTTTTACCCTCTTCGTGTCTCCCTGGGATTGCCTCTCTGTTTATGCAAAGCCTGACTTAACTTGCTGTGGAAGAGGGCTGATCTTCTGCCTTAGTATCTACCTTAGTGTCTTACTTAGTTGCAGGTTTACTCAAACGCGCTTCTAAAGCGTTCATCCATGCAGGTGCTTTGGGGTCGGTTTGCCAGTCTGCCATCGTTGAATTTACCGAATATAAAAGATGCTCAGGCAGTTTTAAAGGCCGAGTCTGATCCATCAGAATCTTGCTCATCAATTGCTTACCCAGCAGGCGAGTAATCAAGCGTGAGATTGAGAACTCTGGCAATAACAGCCGCACCACGGTATCGGTCATCCTGATCAGTAACATACCCAAACTAAACACCATGCGCGACAGCAAAGACACCCGGCCATCAATACCAATATCTTTTGCTGTTCTGGTGCCGCATAAATAACGTGTCATTAATACAGGAAAAGGTTTAATCAAGCGGATAGGTATGATTGCTTCCATCGTATTCATCAATGCCATACCAAGGCCGGGGCGAGGATCGGGATCAATTGGATCTGCGCGACCACGGGCTTGCATCTGATTGAACAGGGCTTCTGCTTGTTCCATAGTCTCAGCCATTAATTCGCGTCGAATCCCTAAAATGTGGCCTACCACATTCCATGTATGCAAATAGGCCAGCTCGTCTTCTTGAACTAATCCTAAGCCCAGTGTGCGCAGACTACGCAAAAATACATAACCAAAGGTGAGCAGGGTATAAGCCAGCTCTTCCTGATTACAAGGCAGACCGTCTTCGCCTAACTTCCAGCCGTGTGAGAACAGTGCCTGGTACATATTGTTGGAGGTCTCTGGCAATGCGCCCGCGGCTAGTGGCGGTATGACGCCGGCATCATTTTGATTTTGATGATTACCCAACGCCAGCACCAGATCGGCAGGATTGCCATGCAAAATCAAGTTACGTATGGTGGCGTGAATCAGGCGTACTTTAAGGATCTGTGCGACGCCGCTGCCGTCTGGTTTGGTCAACCCACCCGCCAACATGACAGGGAAGATCATCGCCGCAGTGGAGCGTACCCGGTACTCAGTGTGTTTCTCTAATTGTCCTGCAATATGCAATACCGCCGACAGGTCGGGTATGACATAGCATTGCGGCAGGCTAGAGCAAAAAAGCAAAGAGCACGACAACATGCCGTAGTCGATAAACAAGGTCTCGGCACGATGTATTTGCGCCAGATCTGCCCATGGCGGTAGCGCACGCCCTTCGTGCAGATAGCTTTGTAAGTTGGCGCTGATATCGGCTGGCGTGGCTGGGTTGGCAGGTGTCCAGTGATAGATGGCGGCGTTGGATTGCCATTGCTCAAATTGTTGATTGATGATGCCGATTTTTTGCCAGTGCATGGCATGTACTCGCAAAAAATCGATTCCTGTGGCCGCATCCCAAGGGCCGAGAATCGCGGCAATGGTATTGTCTGCCAAGGGGTCCGCCTGATATTGGGCTTGGTCTAATTCGGCATCGCTGACTTTACTTTCTGACGGCGGCACTGGTTCTATCGTCCACTGCCACCAGCCAGCAAAGGCGCACAGCAAAGGTATGCCCATCACAAATACGGTCATGCTACGGATTTCTACAGGGTAGCCTAGCAATAACTGGAAGATCATCCCACTGGCGTATAAACCCATCGGCAACAGTGCCTCTTGTTTGCTAAACGCCACACCGGGTTTTTTAATCGCATCCCGAGTGGAAAGGCGGAAGGTCAGTAAAATCATCGACGACACAAAGACCCAGCCAAAAAATCCCTGAATAGTTTCGCCAAACCACCAGCCATCAGTTTTGGTCATGATCCAGGCTTTGAGTACGAATACCATATACGGGTCTGCGCCCAGATCAAATGCAGTCACCAGCATCGCTGCTAAAAACGACATGAACAATATATTGCCGGACGCGGAGGAAGTGTCCAGCGGCGTGCGCCAGACAATCAAGTTGCTGATCACATAGCAAGAGTAGGTCAGCGCAAACCACATTAGCGGGATCACCATCGGCACATCACCTAAGCGCCAGCCCAGCACCTCGGTGTAGGTGTAGCTACCAAAAAACCAGCCATGTGATGCTCCCATTTGCTCGGCAAACCAGCCAAAACTCAGGGCAATCGCGACAAACTTGAGTGCTGCTTTGCCACCAAGCAAATGGATGGCATTGGCCCAACACATTGCAAACATGAGAACAGAGCTACAAACAATCGCAATCGTAGTGTCGTTGTGGGTGCGTAAAGCGGTAGCAATTAAAAAACCTGCGAATAGAAAGTAACTAATAGCGGGTAGACGTGCTGACAGTGATTTCATCATGGCTCTATGGTCTTGTAAGTCGTTATTGAAATAATGTCCGGACTTGCAGCAAACTGCTTTTGCGTCACTCGGTTAGCAACTTTGCTTAAGCCCTACATCTGAACACGGATGAGAATGCATTAGAGAAATCTTGCGTTGTACAAGTATAAATTTCTCTGTTAAGAATATTACTCTAAGAACATTATTTATTTTCAACAGATTGACGTTGTATTTACACAGATGCGTTGTCTTGCCTGAATAGTTTTATCCTCTTTCGATTTGCCCGGCACGGCATGGAATAACCGAAAATAAATATACTCCCCATTAAATTATAAAAAATATACTTATTGTCCAATGATTATATGGACGATTTAAATATACATACTATGAGTATATTCATTCTTGGTTTGCAGCCGTATGATTTCATGCTATCCCCTAACTCTGTACACAGTTAATCTTACAAAATAAAAAAGCTCCACAGTTTTCACTGTGAAGCTTTTTTGCTTAGCTTTTGCTTACCTAATGTGGCGTATTGCACGCCACGTTCAGCGAAGTTATTCCTTGCGGAATTACATCATGCCGTCCATACCGCCCATGCCGCCCATACCACCCATGCCGCCGCTCATACCACCAGATTTGTCATCTGGTAATTCGGCAACCAAAGCATCAGTTGTCAAGATCAAGCCAGCGACAGACGCTGCATTTTGCAAAGCAGAGCGTGTTACTTTTGCTGGGTCCAGAATACCCATTTCGATCATGTCGCCATAAGTATCGTTAGCAGCGTTGAAACCGAAGTTACCTGTGCCGTTAATGATGGCGTTGACAACAACGCTTGGCTCGCCACCGGCGTTAGCAACGATTTCACGCAATGGCGCTTCGATCGCTTTCAACACCAGTTTGATACCGGCTTCTTGATCTGGATTGTCACCTTTGATGACGCCAGCAGCTTGACGTGCGCGCAACAGAGCAACACCACCGCCAGGAACAACGCCTTCTTCTACCGCAGCGCGAGTCGCGTGCAGAGCATCTTCAACGCGGGCTTTTTTCTCTTTCATTTCAACTTCAGTTGCAGCACCAACCTTGATCACAGCAACGCCGCCTGCCAACTTGGCAACGCGTTCTTGCAGTTTTTCACGGTCGTAGTCAGAAGTTGCTTCTTCGATTTGCGCGCGGATTTGTTTAACGCGTGCTTCGATACCAACAGCTTGACCAGCACCATCAATCACTGTCGTGTTTTCTTTACCGATTTCGATACGTTTAGCTTGACCCAGATCAGCCAAAGTCGCTTTTTCTAATGTCAGACCAACTTCTTCAGCAATTACTTGGCCGCCAGTCAGGATAGCGATATCTTCCAACATCGCTTTACGACGATCACCAAAACCAGGCGCCTTAACAGCGGCTGTTTTCAGAATGCCACGGATGTTGTTGACAACCAGAGTGGCCAATGCTTCGCCATCGACATCTTCTGCGATGATCAGCAATGGACGACCTGATTTAGCGACTTGTTCCAAGATTGGGAGCAAATCACGGATGTTCGAGATTTTTTTGTCGAACAACAGGATGAACGGATTTTCCAGAATCACGGATTGTTTTTCCGGGTTGTTGATGAAGTACGGTGACAGGTAGCCACGGTCAAACTGCATACCTTCAACGATGTCCAGCTCATTGTCTAAAGATTTACCATCTTCAACAGTGATTACGCCTTCTTTGCCGACTTTGTCCATTGCTTTTGCAATGATGTCGCCGATGTTTGCATCGGAGTTAGCAGAGATAGAACCAACTTGAGCGATCTCTTTGTTGGTTGTAGTTGGCTTGGACAACACTTTGATTTCAGCAACGATGGCTGTAACCGCTTTGTCGATACCGCGCTTCAGATCAGTTGGGTTGAAACCAGCAGCAACGTATTTGAAACCTTCGCGAACAATCGCTTGTGCCAATACAGTTGCTGTTGTTGTACCGTCACCAGCGTTGTCAGAAGTGCGTGAAGCAACTTCTTTCACGAGCTGCGCGCCCATGTTTTCTAATCTGTCTTTGAGTTCGATTTCTTTAGCGACTGAAACACCATCTTTAGTCACTGTAGGTGCGCCGAAAGAGCGTTCCAGGACAACGTTACGACCTTTAGGGCCCAGTGTTACTTTAACTGCGTTAGCAAGGATGTTAACGCCATTAACGATCTTAGCGCGTGCATCATCGCCGAAAATTACTTGTTTAGCTGCCATGTTAAATCTCCAGAATCTTGAATGGAATATTGTTTTCAGTCTGCATTACAGAGTAAATAACAGACTGAATTACAAAAAATGAATTACTTCTGAACGACTGCGAAAACGTCTTCTTCGCGCATTACCAGAACTTCATTGCCGTCAACTTTGACTGCTTGACCAGAATATTTGCCAAACAGGACGCGGTCGCCCACTTTGACTTCTAATGGACGTACTTTGCCGTCGTCGAGTTGTTTGCCGTTACCAACCGCCAAAACTTCACCTTGATCTGGTTTTTCAGCCGCCGCGTCAGGCAATACGATGCCAGATGCTGTTTTTGTTTCTTGATCCAGACGCTTGACGATAATGCGGTCGTGCAGGGGACGAAGGTTCATACAAACTCCTTGTGATTAGCTAAAAATAGCAATGGTTTTACAAAATAATGTAAGACACTGTGCTGCGATGCTCTGCAACGTTACCGGTGTCTCACGGACAAAGATGATATTTAAATAATGGTTGCTACAAAAATAAGTACAGGTCAGAGATTGTTAGCACTCTCTCCCGACGAGTGCTAATTATATGGGCGGAAGACGCCTATTTCAAGGCTGATTGAAGTGAAATATTAAAAATACTTTAATAATCAGATGCTTATCGATGATGAAGTTATGTTGAATTTTTTTTAATTTTGATTTGGAATCAAAAAGTCATCAAAAATATCCGTTTAGCACGACTCTACATGGTGCAAAAAGAAAATCGACAACGATGAAAAAAATCGGGATAGCGAATCTATTCGATTACGCTACCCCGATTATATTTATGCCGTGATTACCGCAGGATGATTACGCTAGTTTGAACGGCAATTCGCGTAAGCGTTTGCCAGTCGCTTTAGCAATCGCATTTGCAAAAGCCGGCGCCAGCGGAGGTAATCCAGGTTCGCCCATACCGGTCGGTGCATCCGCACTTGGTACGATATGCACGCTGACTTTTGGCATTTCTGTAATTCGTGGCACGACATAATCACCGAAATTACTTTGTTCCACCACGCCATCTTTTAGAGTGATCGCCGCACCCGGTAAGCACATCGATAAACCCATCAACGCACCGCCCTGGACTTGAGCTTCGATACTCTTAGGATTAACGGCAAGATTGCAATGGATGCCTGCTGTGACGTTATGCAGTGTCGGTGTGCCATCTTTGACCGAGGCTTCTACGACATAAGCCACGACCGTCTGGAAGGATTCATGCACTGCAACGCCCCACGCATGACCTTTGGCTAAGGTCTTTTTACCATAGCCGGACTGAGCGACGGCTAATTGTAAGGCGGCTTTATGACGCGGATGCTGATCGCCGATCAGGCTTAAACGATAAGCGACCGGATCTTGCTTGGTCATTGTTGCAATCTCGTCGAGCAAGGTTTCCATCACGAAAGCGGTATGAGTAGAGCCGACGCTGCGCCACCACAATACCGGCACATTGACTTTGGGATGATGTACTGACAGACGCATAGGAATTTCGTATGGCTCTTTCATCCCTTCCAGTGCGGTGGAGTCAATCCCGTCTTTAACCATCATGGCTTCAAACGGTGTGCCAGCCAGAATCGATTGTCCTACGACCACATGATCCCAACCGGCGATTTTTCCCTTGGCATCAAAACCGATTTGTGCCCGATGCACATGCATAGGCCGGTAGTAACCGCCTTTGACATCATCTTCACGACTCCACAACGTGCGAACCGGCGCGGTCAATCCTGCGGTCTTGGCGGCTTTGGCAACAGTGCATGCTTCTGCCACAAAATCGCTGGTCGGCACTGCCCGGCGACCAAATCCACCGCCTGCCATTTGCGTGTTGACCTTGACGTTTTGCGGTGGGATTCCCAATACTTTTGACGCTGCAAGACCGTCTATGCCTGGCATTTGTGTTCCTACCCATAGTTCTACTTTGTCACCATTGATCGCCACGGTGCAATTGAGTGGCTCCATCGGCGTATGCGCTAAAAATGGGAAGACGAATTCAGCATCGATCTTCATTGGTGCTGCCGCCATGCTTGAAATATCGTCGTTAAATTTCAGCTTACCAGTTTGTTTCGACAGCTCTTTGTAGCTCACTAATAATTGCGCACTATCTGCTTTTTCAACAGCCGAGTTATCCCATTGGATTTTGAGTGCGTCACGGGCTTGCTTGGCAGACCAGTAGCCATCGGCAATCACGGCAATACCCTCTCCACCACGATCAACCGGGATGCGGATAACGGCCTTCACGCCGCGCATTGCTTTGGCGGCTGTGTCGTCTACGCTGGCAATTTTTGCACCGAATACCGGAGGGCGGGCAACGACCGCTGTCAACATGCCAGGCAGATGGGTATCGATCCCGTATTGTTGCGAGCCAGTCGATTTTGCTCTGGCATCAAGGCGCCCGGTAGGTTTACCGATCAGACGGAAATTCTTCGGATCTTTGAGCGTCACTTTTTCTGGTACCGGCTGGCTCATCGCTGCTTCTGCCAGTTCACCGTAACTTAACTTTTTACCGCCCGGGCCGATCACGACACCATTTTGTGTTTTTAAACTGCTGGCATCTACATTCCATTGCTTCGCTGCTGCAGCGACCAGCATGGCGCGTGTACGCGCGCCTAGTTCGCGATACTGTGTGTACGAATTTTTGATCGAACTGGAACCGCCCGTTAAATGAATTCCAAACACAGGATCAACATAGGCAGGGTTGCTGTCACCATGCACACTCTTGACTTTGCTCCAGTCGGCATCCAGCTCTTCTGCCAGTATCAGCGGTAAACCAGTCTGCACACCTTGTCCAAAATCGAGCCGGTTGATGGTGATCGTGGTCGTACCATCTTTATCAATCCGGACAAACGCCGCTGGTTGTTCGATTGCTTTCAGTCCGCCGGCTTTCGCTGTAACCGAATCTTGACTGTTTTGTGCGTTGCCGATGAGCGGATATACGCCGAGAGCAAAACCGCTGATGGTCGCAACTTTTAAAAAACGGCGACGTGGCAGGTCAGCTTGTGCGCTGACAGCATTGTTTGCGCCGGACTCTTGCTCGAACATGGCTTGCAATTGTTTTGGTAATTCATTACTGATATCAAAATGCATGATCGTCTCCTGGTTCAGGCAAGGTGGGTGGCTGCATCATGGATTGCAGCGCGGATACGGACATAGGTTCCACAACGGCAGATATTGCCCGCCATTGCGGCATCAATATCGGCATCGCTCGGTTTTTTATTCGACTTCAGAAGCGCTGTCGCGCTCATGATCTGTCCGCTTTGGCAGTAGCCGCACTGCGCGACGTCATGCTTCACCCAGGCGTCTTGCACTACCTTGCCAACTTTGTCGCCGGACATGCCTTCGATCGTCGTGATCTTTTGTCCTGCCACTGCAGAAATCGGCGTGACGCAAGAACGCGTAGCTTGCCCGTTGATATGCACGGTGCAGGCGCCGCACAAAGCCTGACCGCAGCCAAACTTGGTGCCAGTCAGACCCAGCGAATCGCGTAAGGCCCACAACACTGGCGTACTGGGATCGGCATCGAGAGTATGTTCTTTGTTATTGATATTGAGAGAGGTCATGGCTTGCTTCTCCATTAGGTTGATATCGGGGGAGTTGTACTGAGGCGACAGATAAAAGGCACGCTGACAAGTACAAAAGGCTGGCTACGTCGTTGATGAATCAACGCTTATTTTGAGCTAGTTTGGGAATCTTTGCTGATGATATTAAGAAAGTTGATACTTTGTGACTTACGGACTTGCCTTCGTGCTGATCTGACCCAAAAACGTTCCTGCTAATTTGTAACAAATGAAGACTTCCGTAAGCAGGCTTGACGAGTTTTATCGCGTATTTGTTATTTCTTCTTTACATAATCAAGCAATCACCGATGAGAGTGCATTTGCGCTTGTCTAGCAGTTACTAAAAACGGTGTGACATCTACTTACAAAGTGCGAATAGGCAATTAGGTTCAAGTTATCTATTGTTTCAATGTGTGAAAACAAGATCGAAACTAATAGAACGTTTAGAAAACAGCCCATCGCAACGGAGGCAGTACATGTCAGAGAACACGAGTTTGACGGATATATCCGCGCCGATCGCATCAAACAACCCACCTGAGTCAACGGACGATAATAATAAAGCCAGGATAAATCTATCTAGTACGACTCTTGCTAATGGCGTACTTGCAGGATTGTCAGCATTATCAGCCTTGTCACTAAGCGCTTGCGGTGGCGGTGGCTCAGGTGCTGTCGCAACATCTTCTGGCACGAGTTCTGGACCCGTCAGTCCGCCTGTTACTCCTCCAGTAACACCACCGGTCACACCGCCCGTCGGCATTACTGCCGCCCAGGCTGCGCGCTTTTTAGTGCAGGCGTCGATGGGTGCGAACAGAGCACAAATCGCGCAGGTACAGCTACTTGGTTATTCTGGCTGGCTGGATGCGCAATTCGCCTTGCCTGCATCGACTGCTCGGTTTGATTGGTTGGTAACTAAGGGGTTTAATGCCGCTACTTATCAGAACTCAGAAGCGGGTTTTGATTCTGCTGCCTGGTCCAAGCTACTTTCATCTCCCGATACATTACGACAGCGCCTGACCTTTGCTATTTCTGAAATCACGGTAGCGGCGATTGATGGTTTGATCGGCGGTGGCTGGCGCGCATTTTCGGCGGCTGCGTATCTTGATTTATTAGAAGCCAATGTGTTTGGTAATTATCGTACTTTGTTGCAGCAAATTTCGACCAGCGCTGCGATGGGACAGTTTCTGACTTTTCGCGGTAACGTTAAATACAATCCGGCCACCGGTGCGCTGCCAGATGAAAACTATGCACGCGAATTAATGCAGTTGTTCAGTATTGGTTTGCTAAAGCTAAATCAGGATGGTTCGGTGCAGCAGGTCAACGGCGTCTCGCAAGAAACTTATGTTCTGACCGATATCACCGGGTTGGCAAGAGTGTTCACAGGCTGGGACTTTAATCTGGATGCGTTGAAAACCAACACGCCAGATTTTTTACGCCGGCCAATGACACAAATACCCGCTCGTCACGAGCTGGGTGAAAAAGATTTTTTGGGCATCACTATCCCGGCAGGTACCAATGGTGTCGATAGTTTACAAATGGCTCTGGATGGCATTTTCGCACATCCCAATATTGCGCCCTTTATCAGCCGCCAGCTACTACAGGGCTTAGTTACAAGCAACCCAAGTCCGGCGTATATACAACGTGTTACGACGGCATTTAGTAATGACGGCACCGGTGTCAAAGGTAATTTAAAAGCAGTCATCAAAGCAATTTTGCTAGATACCGAGGCGCGTAGTGATGCCGGAATTACCGATCCCAACTTTGGAAAATTGCGTGAGCCGATTTTGCGCTTTACCGCCTGGGCTAGAGCATTTAATGCCAGCTCGGCGACCAATGCCTGGCAAATTGGCGACACTACAAATCCCGCCACCGCATTAGGACAAAGTCCTTTGCGCTCGCCATCGGTATTTAATTTTTTTCGCCCCGGTTACGTCCCACCTAACACGGGATTTGACAGCGCATCTTTAGTCGCGCCAGAGTTTCAGATCACGAACGAATCAACCGTCATCGGCTATGTCAATTATATGCAGCGTGCGGTCAGTACCGGGATTGGCGATGTAAAAGCCGATTACAGCAGCTTATTACCATTGGCAGACAACGCGCAATCCTTGCTGGACGAATTGAACTTGGTTCTGGTTGCCAGCCAGTTGAGCAGCACGACATATAGCCTGATTCTCAATGCGATTAATGGCATGCCAAGCGGTAGCGACGCGGTGCGGTATAACCGGATTTATGCAGCGCTGACGATGATCCTGGCGTCGCCAGATTTCATTGTACAAAAGTAGTCCATCTAAAAATAGCAAAGGGAAATCATGAAAAACATTATTCGGATGGATGCATCACGCCGGGCATTTTTAAAAAAGGCCAGCGCCTTGTCATTAGCTGGTGTCGCTACGCCATGGGCGATTAATTTAGCCGCGATGGCAGAGGCCTCAGCAGCGAATGCGACCGATTACAAAGCGACCGTTTGCATTTTTTTATACGGTGGCAATGACTATGGCAATACGCTGATACCTTATGACACCACCAACTACTCTTTGTATCAACAACTGCGCCCAACCCTGTGTTACGCCCGCGACAGTTTGAGCTCCACAATTCTGGTGCCGAAAGTCGCCCCCGTCGATACCGCAGGCGTGAGCCGGCAATATGCGTTGGCACCAGAGCTGGCACCATTGCTACCGATTTTTAATGCAGGGAAAATGGGCGTGATGCTGAACGTCGGCACCTTAGTACAACCGACGACCAAGCTGCAATACACCAATAAATCGGTGTTATTGCCCCCTAAATTATTCTCACATAATGACCAGCAATCGGTATGGCAATCGTCGGCGCCAGAAGGTGCGGTGTCTGGCTGGGGCGGACGCATGGGTGACTTGTTTGAGTCCAGCAATGGCAACACGACTTTTACTTGCGTCAACGTATCTGGCAACGCAGTATATTTGTCGGGTAACACGGCGGTGCAATATCAGGTTTCTACCAGCGGTTCTGTCCCCTTAAATGCCAGTACCAAGCCCTTGTTTGGATCAGCCGCATGCTCGACTGCGCTGCAAACACTGATGACCCAAACGGGTGGCAATTTATTCGCGACGGAATACAACCGCGTGACCAGACGATCTATGGATGCCAACCAAGTCCTGACTAGCGCCTTAGCGGGTGCGCCGGCTTTAACGACAGTTTTTCCGACGAATAATAATTTGGGTGATCAGCTCAAAATGGTGGCAAAAATGATTTCTGCTGCCAGTAGTTTGGGCGCAAAAAGGCAAGTGTTTTTTGTGTCTATGGGGGGCTTTGATACGCATGATGGTTTGCTCGATATCCACCCCGGTTTACTGACCAGTGTGGCAGATGCGATGTCGGCATTTTATAAAGCGACCCAAGAATTAGGTGTGGCGAACAATGTCACCAGTTTCACCGCGTCTGATTTTGGGCGAACATTAAGCGGCAATAACGACGGTTCAGATCATGGTTGGGGCAGCATGCATTTTATGATGGGCGGCGCAGTCAATGGCCAAAGCTTTTATGGCACACCACCGATTGTTGCTAGCGACGGGCCAGACGATGTAGGCCAAGGACGCTTGTTGCCAAGTACCTCGGTAGACCAGTACGCGGCAACGCTGGGTAAGTGGATGGGCGCGTCGGATTCTGACTTGCTGACGCTATTGCCGAACCTGCATAATTTTGACGCGACTAAACGTAATCTTGGATTTGTGTAGATGGCTAGGGACTGAATTCAAGAATGAGTTGATAAGTGTAGATAACATCATGCTAGAGTCTTGTCTTAGCGACTTCCTGTTTTAAAGGGACGCTTTATTTTGACCACAAGGGTGATGACAAATGGCAAAGAAAGAAGAAATAGATCCAGAAACCGCTGCCCTCATCGCATGGTGTACTGAGGTAGAAGGTTTTCTGGTCAAAGGCGGCGCGACTTTGCGTCAGGCACAGGATCATATTGAAGAGGAGATCGATTGGTTTACTGATTTATTCTTTGATGGTTTGACGCCAGAGCAAGCGGCTAAAGAAGCATTGAGCGAGTAATCCAAATAAAGGGAGATTTTAATATACTCCCCTTATTTTTTTATAAATATGCCTTATTGTCCAGAGATTATATGGACGATTAAAATATACTAATATCCAGTATATGTAGATTGTCAGCGAAAAATAGTGATCGCTGCGCTCCCTCAAGTAAGAATTTTTAGTGACACAACTTGTCGTCACCACTGACAAAAGTTCGTTCCTAATTATTCAACACCACGCTGATGCACTTGCCAGGCTAAATTAGCACCGCATAAATCCTCTATCGCCGTCCCTACAGATTTAAATACCGTGATTTGCTGATCATCACTGCGCCCTGCATGCTGCTGGCTGACCAACTCTGCCAGCTCGGCGACGATGGCGCTGCGTTGTAGGCTGCCGTTTTGCAAAGTTTGGGTCAGGTCGCCGGCTTCTGCAATCGCACCTTCGTAGGTGTCGACAAACACAGTTGCTTTGGACATCAGCAGATCGTCAACCTCCCGCATGCCAGGAGTAAAACCGCCGACCAGATCGATATGAGTTCCGGCTTTGACCCATTCACCCAGCACAATCGGCGTGGTGCTGGTGGTGGCGCAACTGATCACATCTGCTTGACTGACAGCGCTTGCCAGATCGGTGGCGATGCTAAGCCGGATATGCGCAGGTAATTCTGTCTGCGCTTGAATAGCCTTGAGGGTTTGCGTCGCTTTATCTGCCGATCGTCCCCAGACCGTAATTTGTTTGATCGCTCGTACTTGGCTATGGGCGCAGGCAAGGTAAGGAATTAAGCTGCCCGTACCAACCATCAACAGATGTTCACTATCAATGCGGGACGCATAGCTGGATGCTAGCGCAGATGCGGCTGCCGTACGCCGTAACGTCAACTCCTCACCATCTATCAATGCCAGCGGCACGCCACTCACAGTATCAAACAATATAAATACCGCATGCACAGAGGGCAGCAAGGTATTTTGCGGAGCCACTGTCACCAGCTTCACACCGGTCGTGCCTTGTGGCTGCCAGACTGGCATTAACAGCAAGGTAGAAACCGGCTGTTCAGACAAACTATATACATGCCTTTTTGGCGCAATGATATTGCTGGCAAATGCAAGTTTTAAAGCAGGTATCAGATCAGCATAAGTCAAAGTCTGTTGTAGAGTTTGCTTGTTGATGTAGGGAATGGTGCTGGGAATGTTATTGGACATGATATGAGACACAGATAGCAGCCTTATTCGCGATTGGATCAGTCGCCTTGGTTGTGACAGTAATCCTTCATTCTAGCAATATCGGAGACAGGTAATAAAAAAGACTGGGCAATAAAAAAGCCCGAACGACTCGGGCTTTAACTGACATTTAATTCGATCCAACTTACTTTTTACAGCACAGTGACTTTGACATCAATATTGCCGCGGGTTGCATTTGAATATGGGCAAACTTCATGCGCCTTAGCAACGAGGGCTTCCGCAGCTGCGCGATCCATGCCAGGGATGGAAACATTTAACGCAACTTCTAAACCAAAACCGCCTTTGTCATTTGGGCCAATACCGACTAAGCCGTTGACGGATGTATCCGCTGGCAATGCTACTTTAGTTGCAGCGGCGACAAATTTCATTGCGCCAATAAAACAAGCGGAATAACCAGCAGCGAACATTTGCTCCGGGTTAGTACCTTCGCCGCCTGCACCGCCTAGTTCTTTAGGTGTGCTCAGTTTAACGGCGAGGTGATTGTCGTTACTAGCTGCTGTGCCATCACGACCACCAGTTGCTGTTGCGTTTGCTGTGTAAAGTACTTGCATGTGATTCTCCTGTTGGATTGGACTAATGAGTTTAGTCCAAATAAATAATTGATCAAGCTGAAATAAATGTTGCTGCGACTAATTTTCGATCTACTTACTCTGAAATTCTAACTACGCCGTTTTGGCATTATCGCTGCCAGTGAAAATATAATAGTACACAATTAAATTGTGCGCAATCTAAATTTAAATAAATATTTAGTAAACTTATTTAAAACCCGTATTTAAAAACCGCATTTAAAAATCTAACCATACAAATATCTCAAGCAATTCTTTTGGGTAATGTTTGTCGAACGATACTGCTCGGTTAGCCTAAGTTGCTCTCCGTTAAATCACCTCTGATTTGCGATAACTGAGACCGCAGATTGATTAAGGTTTCTTTCGTTTGCCCACTGGCACACATAATTTGCAGAGGGATTTCTTTGGCAGCTTTTTTCAGTTGCTTCCCTTCTTTAGTCAAAGTGATTCTGACCTGGCGTTCATCGATCTCGTCGCGTGTACGTTGCAGCAGATCGGCGGCTTCCATCCTCTTTAATAGCGGCGTTAACGTGCCAGAATCCAGGAATAGCGCCTCGCCTATATCTTTAACCAGAATGCCATCATGCTCCCACAGCACGATCATGACCAGGTATTGTGGATAGGTCAGGCCGATTTTTTCTAACAAGGGTTTATACGTCTTAGTCATCGCCAGGGACGCAGAATACAGCGCGAAGCAGAATTGATTGTCTAGTGCCAGTAAATCGACTTCAGCAGTAGTGCTATCTTTAGAACTATTTTTAGAGGTATTTTTCATTGCTGTATTGATACGCTGATGATGGTGGATCTGAATGTTACGTCTTGCCAGAAATTGCATAAAGTGTGCATGAATTATCGGCGCTCTAGGCCAGATTATCAAATAAAGACGGTACCTTTACCACGACGCAGCGGCAGTTTTGAGTAAGTTCTCATAATGTCACACGTTATAATGTCGACTATTTCATATATCCAGGACTTACGCAAAATGATCCAGCAAGACGTAGCGACGACGATAGTACTTTAGTACAACTAAGAGCTACAACGCAGCTGGAGCGGTTTTGCGTAAGTCCTCATATTAATTCATGCATCAAATTGCATTTTACTGTTCGGATCAACATCGTTGCTCTGAACACACCCTAAGGTAAATCGTGACGTTCATCGAAAAACTCTCCGCCGCTTGGGCGAAAAATAATTCTTTGTTGTGTGTCGGGCTTGATCCTGATGTATCTCGCTTTCCCGCAGAGATCGCGCAGCAGCCAGATGCGATTTTTGCATTTTGTAAAACTATGATTGATGCGACCGCGGATCTCGCCTGCTCATTCAAGCCACAAATTGCGTATTTTGCTGCCTTACGGGCAGAAGATCAGTTGGAAGCTATTTGCCGCTATATCAAAACAAGGTATCCGGCGATCCCGATTATTTTAGATGCCAAACGTGGCGATATCGGCGCAACCGCCGAGCAATATGCGCGTGAAGCGTTTGAGCGCTATGACGCCGATGCTGTGACAGTCAATCCGTATATGGGTTTTGATTCAGTCGCGCCGTACATGGAATGGAAAGACCGTGGCGCGATAGTTTTGTGCCGCACCTCCAATGCAGGCGGATCGGATTTGCAATTTTTAGATGTCGGCGGCAAACCGCTGTATCAGCATGTCGCCCAATTGGTAGCCGACAAATGGAATACTAACGGCCAATGCGCCTTGGTCGTCGGTGCAACTTTTCCTGCGGAGCTAGCGCAGGTACGCCAGATCATTGGTGATATGCCTTTGCTGGTACCGGGAATCGGTGCGCAAGGTGGAGATATCGCAGCGACAGTTGCCGCGGGTAAAACGGCTGGCGGAACTGGGATGATGATCAATTCGTCCCGAGCAATCTTGTACGCCAAACCGCAAGCCGAGGAGAGCTATAGCCAGGCTGCGCGACGGGTTGCGATGGAAACCAGAGACGCGATTAATGCTTGTCGTATTTAAGTAAAAAGCGTTTGATTGAAGAGTTAAAAAGGGAGCCTGGCTCCCTTTTGTCATTACAGCTTACCGGTCTTAAAAATAAACCTGCATTCTAAGCACTCACTGAAATACTACTTCCAGAGCCGGTATTGCCAGACTGAAAAGGATCAGCGTAGGCCTGCAATAACTGCAATGCTTTTCTAAATAATGTGGCATCGCTGCTGGTGCTGGCGTTGCCGCTACTGTCGGAACTGGTGCCGGTCGATCCTGAGCTGGACGATGCTGCATTGGACGACGTTGCCGCTATTCCAGTAACGCCCGTGGCACTGGTGGTGTTGGCGGTACCCGATGAGCTGGTACCCGACGTTGCTGAGCTAGATGTCTCGTTTAGCTTTGCCTCGGCGGCGGCTAATAGTTTCTCCGCATAGGCCAAACTCTCTTTGGTTGACACCGTGCCATCTTCATTGGTATCCGCCGGGTCATAGGTTTTTGTCGCACTGCTGCTGGCGGTTGCACTGGCAGCGCCACCACCACCACCGCTTTGTTCGCCAGAATCAGCTGATTGCGCCTGACCAGAGCCTGCGCTTTGAGTTGGCGGTGGAGGTGGGGCTTGATTGCTGACATCGCTAGCGCCTGCACCAGAAGTGCGGCGGGCGTTGAACTGGCTTTCTAGTTCATCGCTGAGTTTTTGCAAACCAGAGCTGAATTCTTGTTTAGTGACTTTGCCATCGCTGTCACTATCTAGTTTTTTGAAAAGATCACTAATTTCGGTCGTGCTGCTTGAGCTGCTGCCAGAAGCTGTAGTTGCATTGGACGAGGTTGTAGCAGACGTGGAGGAGGACGAGGAAGACAGTTTGCTAAACGCCGACTGCAAATCAGCTTCGCTTAAATAGCCCTGATTATTGGTATCAAGCTTACTAAAAACATCGTCCGCAATCTGCGTCGGGTCTGGCTTTTGTCTTTGTACACTGCTGGAATAATTATAGGCCGAGGTAGTGCCTATGCTTCCTATTGAACTCATGATGTCGCTCCCTTCTGATTGATGACGTTAGTAAGCAAAGTGCTGCGGAAAAACGGATAGTGCCAGTTTCTCCCAGCGATGTTGCTTAGCTGTGTCTGCTTTGTATCAGACTCGACATATTTAAAACGAATACAAGAAGTTGAGTATGTTCAGAACAATCACTGAATAGGATTTTATTAAAATAATGTAATTACTGATCAGACAATTTTCTAGGCAAGCAGATCTGTGCAGTCAGGCCGCGGCGCTCAGTATTATTGAACAAAACTAAATCGCCAGCATGCTGGCGTGCGATTTCTCTGGCGATACTTAAGCCCAGACCAACACCGCCGCTATTTCTGTTACGTGATTCTGATAAACGGACAAATGGTTCAAACACCTGCAGTAACTGATCTGGCGGAATACCTGGCCCATCATCAACAACCTGAATTAAAAGTTGATCGGGACTATCGCGCAAAATAATTTCGACTTCTTTGCCATGACTGAGCGCATTTTCTAAGATGTTAGAAATACAGCGACGCAAATCAGAAATAATCGCAAAGAGTGGCTGAGCATCGCCTGAAAAATGTACCTGATGTCCTTGCTCTTGTGCATTATCAACCAAGGCTTCTACCAAGGCTTGCACGTCCAATAATTGCCCCGATGCAGTCGCTTTACCGTTACTGCGCAGGTACTCCAAAGTCGTATCCAGCATCAAGCGCATTTCTTCTATATCTTGTTGCAATTTATCTTTGGTGGCATCGTCGTCCAGATGTTCTATCCGTAATTTCATGCGGGTTAAAGGTGTACGCAAGTCATGCGACACCGCAGCTAAAAAGCGACCTCGCTCTTCTAATTGCAATCGAATCCGTTCCCGCATTTTATTAAATACATTGGCGGCCTGGCGTGCCTCTGCCGGGCCGGTTTCCAGCAAAGCTGGTGCATTCAAATTATCGCCAACCTGGCTTGCGGCATGCGCCAGATTTTGTATCGGTTTCGCCAGATTGCGTGATCCATACCAGGCAGCAATTGCAAGAATTAAAAATTGCATAGACATACTCAGAAAAAAACCCAGCATCGGCCCCGGGAAGTGATCTTCATGCGGTGGCAGATGTCTTAGTGGTGCCATATTGTCGGGCGGTGCCGTTTGCATTTGCCTAGAAAACGGTGGTCTGTTCTCTGCATGCGGATGTGGAAAACGGTCACCCAAAAATACGAATAACAAAATAAATGTCATAACATGGCTGACGATCACCGCCCCCATTGCCAATCCGAATAAGCGTGTAAAAATCGTATCAGAGAAAAAACGGCGTAATCCCAATGTTGTTGCTGGTGTTGTCGTCATTATTTAATTCGAGGAAGGATGAGGCAAAGACGGCGATGGCAGCAGCGTCGGTGTAACTGTTTTCGATGCAGATGCAGATGCCGGTGGCTGAAACATATAGCCTTCGCCGCGTATGGTTTTTAGCATTGATGGTTGGCGCGAATCCTCACTGAGTTTTTGCCGTAGTCGCGAGACCAGCAGATCGATACTGCGATCAAATGCCAAAGACGATTTGCCACGTGCGATATCCAATAACTGATCGCGGCTAAGAACTTGCCCCGGGCGCTTTACAAAAGTTAATAGCAAACGGAACTCTGCATTGGACAGCGGCACCACTAAATTGTCGGGCGTATTGAGCTGGCGCGTATGACAATTAAGACGCCAGCCATGGAACGTAATTTCTTCTTCGGTTCGGTTATTGTGCTGGCTATGGTGTTGGCTAATTTGGTTGCTCTGGCTGGCCTGACCGGCCTGTGTCCGGCGCAAAATCGTATGGATACGCGATACCAGTTCTCGGGTATCAAAGGGCTTGACTACGTAGTCGTCTGCACCTAACTCTAAACCAATAATTCTATCGGCAGATTCGCCGCGAGCGGTCAACATCAGGACGGGGATTTGGCTGTCTTTGCTATTTCGCAGACCTCGCAATAAAGAGAGTCCGTCTTCATCAGGCAACATCAGATCAAGCAAAATAATATCGATCTGGGTAGCTGCTAATTGTTGACGCATCGCTTTACCGTCGGCGACGGTAATGCAGCGGATACCAAATTTTTCTAAATAGCGTGCTAACAGTTCACGGATGTCAGCATCATCATCGACCAGCAGGGCATTAATGTGCGGTTCTGGCAGCGTTGCCTGCGAGTGGGCTTTACTGGCGTTGGGGCTCGTTGTGAGTGCATCAGTGTGTACATTAGTCGTAGACAAATCAATTTCCTTCACACTATCTTTGACAGGACTTGCGCTACATTACTCCGGCGAAGTTCTTTTAAATTTTTTGCTACGCTTCTTTAACATAGCGTAGCAACTTATCTAAAGCATGCACGATAGTTTGCTCACGTACCGCGTGACGATCACCGCTAAATACTTTGCGTTCAGTATGCGTGATGCCTCCAACCAGCCAGGCAAAACAGACTGTGCCAACCGGCTTGCCCGGTACTGCACCGCCCGGACCAGCAATACCCGTGGTGGAGAGGGAGACATGGGCCTCAGAATTGGCTAGCGCGCCTTCTGCCATGGCCGCGGCAATTTCTTCACTGACCGCACCGTGCTGTGCAATCAATGCGTCGGAGATATTTAATAATTCCGTTTTGGAGGAGTTGGAGTAAGTGATAAACCCGCAATCAAACCATTCCGAGCAACCGGCGATTTCGGTAATGGCTTGGCAAACGCCGCCGCCAGTGCAGGACTCTGCGACCGACAATAAAAGTTTTTTGGATTGCAGGGCTGAGCCGACTTCGGTAGCGAGTTGAATAACATTTGGCATGGCATGGTCTCCTGTGGTGGATTAACTCAATTAGGCGAATAAACGAATCAAGTTGATGAATTACTTTACCACTTTGTCCATGCGCATTGATAGCGACTTGATGAAGTTTCAGCTTTGTAAAGTGGATTTTTACAAACGTGCAAGATCAGATCTTTAGCTAACACTACTGGCTGAAACAGTTTGCCTGCAGACGTTGAAAAAGCGTAAAAAAGTACGTATTTGGAATACTTTTTTTAGTTTTTATAACAAAGATTGGATTGAGATGATTTTATATACTCACTATGAGTATATTTTATTGTCCAAGTAATCTCTGGACAATTTGGCATATTTATTAAAAATAAGGGGGGAGTATATTCAATTTAATGAGGAATTTAATGCAATGAAGCCGTCAGATTACGCGCCACAAGGCAAATAGCAACAAGGTATAAAACGCGGCCAGAATATCGTCCCACATCACACCAAAACCGCCTTTGAGCTGACGATCAAAATAGCCTATCGGTGGTGGCTTGACCATATCAAATACCCGGAACCAGAAAAATGCCCAGCATTGGGTAGAAAAACTGGCAGGCGTGACAAACAGCAATACTAGCCAAAACGCAATGATCTCGTCCCACACCATGCTGCCATGATCTGCCACGCCCATATTGCGCCCGGTTACCTGGCATGCCCATACACCCACGACAAAACCCAGCACAATAATCCAAGCCCACGAGCTTGGCGTGAATAAATCTGGCCAGCGCGTACTCAGCACATTAAAACTTAGCCAGGCAAATAAGGTGCCGCTGGTACCAGGCATGATGGGCGAGAGTCCGCTGCCAAAGCCTTGCGCGAGGATATGTGCCGGATTACTCAGCATAAAGCGTGCGCTTGGTTTGATTGTTTTTATGCCGTCGGTGCTAGAGGTGTTAAATATGCTCATGGGCTGATTCTGTCTCGGCTACGGACTACTAAAATGATCAAAAGAGGTCAATGATAAAGCTAATGGCTGCCCGCTGGCATCCAGCAAGCGTAAGCCAAGATCAGTCTCAATCCGGCCAATACGTGTGACCGTAGTCTGGCTGTGGCGTCCCGCCTCCGCAACCGCATCACGTTGGCTAACAGGGGCGGTAAAACATAATTCGTAATCATCACCACCCGCAAGACAAAACTCGCGGCGCCTTGTTTGATCTTGCTTGCGTAGCGCCAAACCTGCTGGCAAATCATCCACCGACAAGCTGGCACCAACACCGGATTTTTTTAGAATATGCCCAAGGTCGCCGATCAAACCGTCTGAGATATCCAATGCCGCATGCGCAATAGCCTGCAATGCCGTGCCCAGCGCAATACGTGGTGTAGGCTGATGCATGCGTGGTGCGGCAATCGCCAGATCGGCGTCACTCAAGCGCATCTCATCCCAATAGTGCGCCAATGCCAGACGCGCATCGCCTAAAGTGCCAGAAACCCAGATGTCATCGCCGACCTGTGCGGCATCACGGCGTAAGGCTCGTCCGGGCGGCAATTCACCAAAAATCGTGATGCAAATTGTCAGCGGACCTTTAGTCGTATCGCCACCGATCAAAACACAGTGATGTTGCTCCGCCAGTGCCAGCAAGCCGCCAGAAAATTCTGCCAACCAATCTGGTCTTGCTTCTGGCAAGGCCAGCGCCAAGGTAAACGCAACTGGTTTGGCACCCATCGCTGCGAGGTCAGACAAATTCACCGCCAGACATTTATGCCCCAGCATACGGGGATCGGCATCCGGGAAAAAGTGCCGGCCCGACACCAGCATATCGCTGGAAATCGCCAATTGCATGCCGGGTGAAGGCTGGAGTAAAGCGCAGTCGTCACCTATCCCCAGCGCAATCCGGCGGTCGCTGCTGGCGGGTGTGACGAAATACTGTTGGATAAGGTCGAATTCAGAGAGCATGCCGGATTGTACCGAATCTCTTTTGTTGATCAAGTGAATAATGATTGAAGACAGGCAAGGCTATTTCTTTCTAAAAAAGATGGTACTAGAGAAAAGAAAAAACAAGAAAATGCAAGAAAAAGCGATAGCAAAAGTAAGTAAAAAACAAAGTAAAAAGCTCAGTAAAAAGTCGGTTGCAAGGACATTGTGAATTTGATAGACAGCCAGAAGTAGATAGATCCGTGTTGCACTTTACACTCAGATGACCGAATATAAACTTTCCCTGCGGGAAAACTTGAATCTTCGGGTTAGAATTCGACAGGTTTATTGGCTGATGAATTGGTTGATTGCTCGGCAGTTCCAACAGCTCCGGCAGTTCCCGCAGTTCCATTAACGGGTCTATTTTTATTTACGGACCTGTTTTTATTTAGATTCGTTGCGTCATTCGAAACCCTATTTATCCAATGGGGTGCGTTGCAGTTGTTATCCATATTCTGATATCTACTGATACTTATTGATTCGTGTACAAGCTAAAAAATTATTTCCATGCATGGTTGCAAAAAAGTGTGTACGTGCGGCTATATGTCCCACTGACTTTATTAATTATTCTCGTAAGCGGGTTTCGCTATTATTTGCTGATACAGGCTGAAACTACTGAGGTCAGGCAGCGCGCCTCTGCTGAAATGCGGCAAGCAAGTCATTTTTTACTACCTGTAATTAAAGAGCTTTCAGCGAGACATCAGCCTGCTGAGATAAAACAATTAATTGAACGCGAAATAAGTACCAGTGACCAGATTACCGAGATCACTTGGCAGGATGAGCACGGCCAGCTTGTTGCAGAAAATATTACCAACAGCATCAGTGCTGCACCGCCTTGGTTTTTTCATTTTATCCTACTAAAAAATGAGTCGCAGGTTCATCAGATTATGTTATCAGATGGTGCTATGGCGACGCTCCAGTTAACGACCTCGCCCGCTACGGTCATCGATGCTATCTGGGCTAAAGTATGTACGCAAGCCAAGCTGTCGGCTGCGATTATTTTTACTATTTTTTTCTTGCTTAGTTTGATTTTACGCGCCAATGCCAGAACCTTAGCAAAACTCGCCATTGCAACGATCAGATTTAAAAAAGGCGAGCATTCCGTCCGTATGGAAGTCGCTGGTAGTGTGGAATCGCGCGCATTGGCAAGCACCTTCAACAGCATGACGGAAGAAGTTCAGAAACTCTTTAAGTCTTTGCAACTCAGCAGACACGAGCTGGCAATCGAGAAGGAGATCGTAGAAACTACCTTGGCATCCATTGGTGACGCTGTGATCAGTACCGATATTGACGGGAATATTTTGACCCTGAATAAAGTCGCTCATCAGCTGACGGGTTGGAGCCAGCAAGAGGCGCATGCTACACCTTTAAAACACGTCTTCACTTTGCTGGATGCAATCGATCAACGCAGAATGACGATTTTTGTTCAGGGTATTCATGTTGTTGAAAACAAGCTTGAAAGCAGCGGAAACAATAGCCCAAATAATAGCGAAAAAAATAGAATTGAAAGTGATAACCAGGATGTACTGCAATCCTCGGGGAAGATGCTGATAAACAGAAATGGTCAGCAACATGAAATCGACTTTACTGCTTCTCCGATCAAACGGAAAGACAGTAGCGTAATTGGTTGCGTTCTGGTCTTCAGAGATGTCAGCGAAAAGCGTCTTTTAATGCAGAGAATTTCTTGGCAAGCCGGTCATGATCAGTTAACAGGCTTAGAGAATCGTCACCTGTTTACTGAGCGTTTTAAACTGGCTATTGAGCAGGCAAATGCCGATCAATATTGGCTCGCAGTATGCTTGCTTGATCTGGATCATTTTCAAACTATTAATGAGCAACACGGACAAGAAGTCGCTAATAAATTACTTCAAAATATTGCAGGAAGATTAGAGACGTGCATAGCAACAGCTAACTCCGGCAATTACATAGCGCGCTTGGGCGGTGACGAATTTGTTGCATTAATCCAAGTCCAGATCGGCGCCGCAGATCTGGAGGATAAATTGACCAGACTAATGACGGAATTATCCCGTCCGCATCAATTTGAGCAAAAAGAAATTGCCATCACAGCGAGTATTGGCGTGGCAATTTATCCGCGTGATGATCTTAATCCCGATATTTTATTGCGTAGCGCTGATCAGGCTATGTACCAAGCAAAATTGAATGGACGCAATCAATTTCATGTCTTTGATGCGCAATTAGATCAGCAGGTCAGGACACATCACAATCAGCGCACCAGAATCAGACGTGCATTAATTGACGGCGAGTTGAGGTTGTATTACCAGCCCAAAGTCAACATGCGAAAAGGCGAAATCATTGGTATGGAAGCGCTATTGCGCTGGCAACATCCTGATAAAGGTATCGTCGGGCCACTACATTTTTTGCCGATAGTTGAGCATACCGATTTGATCGTTGATATCGGCGAGTGGGTTATACATCAGGCATTGGAGCAATTAGTTCTCTGGTATGAGGCTTACTCGCATTGGGTGCTTAGCGTGAATATTGCGGCAAGACATTTTCAGCATCCCGATTTTTTGGCAAGATTGACGAGCATTCTGGCCGACTATCCCCAAGTCAATCCACAATCTTTAGAAATTGAAATTTTAGAATCTGCAGCGATTCAAGATATTCAGTATGTCCGTGAAGTCATCATCGCCTGCCAAGAATTGGGTGTACGTTTTGCCTTAGATGATTTTGGAACGGGTTATTCCTCTTTGTCGTATCTAAAACGATTACCCACTAATACCTTAAAAATCGATCAGAGTTTTGTCAGAAACATGCTAGAAGACCAAGAAGACCTTGCGTTAATCAGTGCGGTTATCGGCCTTGCCGATGCTTTTAAACGCGAGGTTATTGCTGAGGGTGTTGAGACAGCAGAGCAGGGCGTCTCCTTAATGCGACTTGGTTGTGATTATGCGCAAGGGTATGTAATTGCGCATCCTATGCCAGCGCGCACAGTAGACTCTTGGGTAAGAACATATAGACCAGCATCTGAGTGGAGTCTGCAAGCCAAACTTGCCTAGCTGGGTGTTGGCACAATGTTGGCTTAAGGACGGCCGCTATACAGTAGGATATCAGTTACTAATTTCTTGATTAAATTACCTTAATAATGATGATCTCTATACGTCGCTACCTTGCAACTGACTGGAACAGTATTTGGCCGATCTTGCAGACCACTTTTGCCCAAGGTGATACCTACGCTTATGATACTCAAAGCACCGAGGCAGAGATACATAGCGCGTGGATTAAGACTCCTGCCGCCACTTATGTCGCCTGCGCAGCAGATGGACAGATATTAGGTACTTATATCCTCAAACCTAACCAGCCAGGTTTAGGTAGCCATGTCTGCAATTGCGGTTATGTGGTCGCGCCAGATGTACAAGGCAAGGGTATCGCTTCTGCAATGTGTGAACATTCGCAGTCAGAGGCAATCGCGATGGGGTTTCTTGCTATGCAATTTAATTTGGTGGTGTCTACCAATGAGCGCGCCGTGCGCCTTTGGCAGCGGCTGGGCTTTAGCGTGATTGGTACTCTGCCTCTCGCTTTTAAACACCGGCAACTTGGTTATGTTGATGCTTTTGTGATGTTTAAGACCTTGGTAAGTCCACCATCTGATTAGATGTGGACAGGATTATGCGCTGATAGACCAACACACCTTAAGACAGCCAGTGCATAATTCTGAGTGCTTGCTATAGGTTAAATATTCTCAAGGACTACAATGATACGTGTTGCCATTTGTGATGATCATCAAATTGTTCGTGCTGGATTTAAGCAGATTTTTTCTGAGGTAGCCGATATTGAGGTCGTGGCTGAGGCAAGTACCGGCAGAGAAGCATTGGATATTGCGCGGAATAAGTTGTGCGACGTGATGCTGCTCGATATCAGCATGCCAGATCAGAGCGGCATTGATACTTTGCGCACCATCAAGCAAGGGCAGCCAGAATTACCGATTTTGATTTTAAGTGGTTATCCAGCTCAGCAATACGCGGTCAATTTATTCAAAATGGGTGCCAACGGTTATCTGAATAAAGAGTATGACACCGATGAGCTGATTAAAGCTGTTCGTACGGCCGCTACCGGACGGCGTTATGTGAGTGCAGAGGTGGGAGAAATATTGGCGCAGGGCTTTGATCAAGATGTCACTGCAGCTTTACACACAGAATTATCTGATCGGGAGTTTCAGGTATTTTTGCGCTTGGCGAAGGGAGAATCGGTGTCTGATATCGCGCTTGTTTTATCGCTTAGTGTAAAAACGATCAGCACCTACCGTGCTCGCGTGATGGAAAAAATGCACTTACATTCAAACAGTGATCTGACGTATTACGCTTTAAAAAATAATTTGCTGGATTGAACATTACTTAAAAAAATCGTCAACTATTTCAATAAATTTACTTGTATCGCAAGCTTGTTTCCCCATTAAATTTTAAGACTTTAATGTAGCAAGTCCCGAATACGGCTGACCAGCAAATCCATCTCACGCGACTTATCAAAAAAATCTTCAGCACCGTATTTAAGACTGTGGGTTCGCAACGCTGGCGTAGGATGATTGGTAAATACAAAGCGCTTTCCGTAATCACGGGCATCATTTTGTAAGGCGGCTAATACGGCTAAGCCATTACCTTCGCTCAAACTGATATCTACAATCGCTACGTCCCATTCACTAGCCCTCAATTGCTTTAAAGCGTCTTTTTCGTTCTCAGCAAAACCTACCACTTCGATCTGTTCCGTGTCATGCAGCATGTCAATCAAGACAGTACGGATTCGCTGAGAATCCTCTATCAAGAACACTTTAAGTTTTTTCGTTACATCCATAATTTCGACCTCACGTAACATCGCTGAAGATGTTGACGATTTTTCAGTTATTTGCTGCATTGCGGCTCCAATTCGCGATTTCCATTTATGATCTCGCTTTAGAGTCATTGTAAACATGGTGATAAGTGCTTGCAATCAGCGTAAACTGAAGATGATGTAGGAGTGTTCCTACGTGCAGATTTTTCGTACTATTTCGTACTTAGTTTTATTAATAATCGCCAGCTAAAATCTTAAAAAAACGCATAACAGTCGCCACATCCATAGCAAATTAGGATATTCGTGTGAATAAAACTTCCTCCACTTCACTACCGCTGTACATCACAGCTTTATTTCTCGTTTGTTTAATTACCTTGATTGGTAACGCGATATCTGATTATCAAAATCTGCAAAAGCTGAAAAATAATACCGATTGGATCGAGCACACATGGAATATTAAAGATCATTTAAAAAATGTGAATTTGCTCATCATGGATGCCGAGAGCAGCATGCGTGGTTATTACTTATCAGGCGATGAGGTATTTTTAGGGCCGAAGAAAAATGCCGCTATTCAGCTTAATCAGGAATTTATTTTACTGAATAGTTTAGTCAAAGATAATCCAGCTCAAATTAAAAATCTATCTCAGTTGCGCGAGATGTTTGATCGGAAAATGAAAAAATTTGATCAAGGTATTGCGCTATATAAAGATGGCGGTTTAGATGAGGTTGTTAAGGTAATTCGGCTAGGTGAGGGCAGAGAAATCATGGATGAGATCCGTCTTCTGGATGTCATCATGGAGAAAGAAGAGCTGGAGTTATTATCCAATCGTCGTACTCAATTTTTTAATGAACATAATCAGGCGCTATGGATAGGCAATATGATCAATATCATTGCCATTCTGGTGTTAATGCTTTTTTATCGTCTGATACAAAAGAGCTTTGCAAAACAAAGAGAGGTAGAGGCAGAATTAAAAACGACAAACGATAATCTTGAGTCTACGGTCATGGCACGTACTGAACAGCTGTCAGTTTTGTCGCATCATCTGCTGCGTGTATCTGAGGAAGAAAAAGCAAAATTAGCGCGAGAGTTGCATGATGAAATGGGGGCTAGCCTGACCGCTATTAGTATGGATGTATCAATGTTGACGGAGAAATTAAAGACCAAAGAGCCAGCTTTGTCTCTTCAGCTACAAAGAGCAAAAACCACCTTGTTAGAAGTGGTTGATCTTAAGCGTCGCATTATCGAAGATCTGCGCCCCAGTATGTTGGATAACCTTGGTCTGGCAGCATCCATACAAAATTATTGTGACGAGGCAGCGCGTATCGCTGGCTTGCAACTGGTGATGGATATTGATGAGGATATCGACAGAATAGATCCAGCCTGGTCTATTGCTTTATTTAGGATCGCGCAAGAATCGCTGACGAATGTGATCAAGTATGCCAAAGCAAAAAAAGTCACAGTCAGTTTAAAAAGAGAGCGGTCGGACCTGTATTTACAGATTTTAGATGACGGTATTGGTATATCTATTGACGCTATTAAAAAACCGCGCTCACATGGATTGCTGGGGATGCGTGAGCGTACTCTGCTATTGGGTGGAACGTTTACGATCAAACCAGGTAAGGACGATACGGGCACATTAGTTGAGGCGCGTATTCCCTACCCTGGACAAACTCCTGCTAGCGAAATGATCTGACTGCTATCGTTTGATTGCCGCATTTGCCAGCATTAAATCGAAGGCATGTCTGGCGACTTTGTAGCATTCGCCAGCATGTGCTTCCAGGCCTTCTCTATCCAATACCGTGATGCTGCCACGACGATATTTTAGCAAGCCGGCGTGTTGTAACTTGCCGGCGGCCTCGGTAATACTCTCACGGCGTACACCCAGCATATTTGAAATTAACTCATGCGTTACTTTCAGCTCATTAGTCGGCAAACGATCTAACCGGTCTAACAACCAACGGGATAATTGCTGGTCTACAGAATAGTGGCGGCCAGAGACAGAATTTTGTGCCATCTGTGCGAACAAGGCTTGGGTATAGCGCATCATCAAAGACTGTAATTTATCTCCTTGATTACAAGCTTCTTTTAAGACAGATGTTTTTAAACGATACGCGTAACCTGTACTTTGTACCATTGCTGTACCCATGGCGCTTTCGCCCATCAGTGCAGAAATACCGACCATACCCTCATGACCGATCACGGCAATCTCTGTTACACCACCGTCTGCCAGCACGTATAAGAGCGCAACGATGGCAGTAGTTGGGAAGTAGACATAAGAGAGCTTATCGCCGTAGTCATGCAATTTTTGATCAAACGACAGGTCGACAAACTCTAGATGCGGCAAGAGGAAGGCTAATTCTTCAGCAGGCAATGCCGCCAACAAATCATTTTGAATTGGACCGATAGGACGTGGATTCAATACTGCATTGATGGCGAAATCATGTTTCAGCAAAGAGCGTTGTAAGCGTGGTGCTACATCTGCTTTGATGGAGATTTCAGTGCGCAAGGATTGAGTCATTTTTAGCCTCTCATTTAAATCACGTAAGTCGTATCAAACTTGGTCAAAGTTGCTGCAAACATCAACACGTCTGGTGTCAGTGCATGAGTTGTACTTTATGTGTTTAAAGTAAGAGTTGCCATCGGAATAAGGGGCGTACTTTTGTACGCAAAGAGCCTGGGATGTTGTCAGCGTTGTCTTACAGCACAGGCAGGGAGAATAGCACCAGAGATTGTTTTTGCCGAGATAATATCTGGCGCTTTAACCTGTTAATTTAATATACTCCCATCTAAATTTTTTAAAAATTGTGCATTATCCAATGATTGTATGGACGTTAAAAATATACATGGTGGGAGTATATTATTATCTTGTTTAATTATCGAGTTGGTTTTATGCGCTTTCAGCACTGTATTTTGTTACCGTGTAATGTCAGATTCTTGATTGGCGCGTGTAGGACTCAGTTTTAATCCAGCGTCTGAGTTACCTGAGTTAGCGCAAAGCGGATCAAATCTGCTTGTCCTTCAATATGTAATTTGCGTTTGATATTGAGTCTGTGTGTTTCTACCGTTCTGACACTTAAGTTGAGTTCGCGGGCGATGTGTTTATTGGATTTGCCTGTAGCGATGCTTTTGAGTATGCCTTGCTCTCTTTGGGTCAGCATCTGCGCCGCCGAGGGCGCAGCGGATTGTTTTTGTAAGCCTGAGCTGAAATACCGCTTACCATCCATCACATCATGGATGGCCGCGATGATCTCTTCCGCCGGCGCATCTTTTAAAACATAAGCACGTGCGCCAGCTTGCATGGACTGGCTGACATATTCCGCTTTCTCATGCATGGATAACATGATCACTGCGATTTTTGGATAATCCCTGCTTAACTGTGCAGTCAAACTAATACCGTTAGCAGAATTTGCCCCCAAATTGATATCCATCAGTATCAGATCAATGGGCAAGTTGGCTGCCAGTTGCAGCGCCTGCTCAGCATGAGCCGCTTCACCAATAATATGGAAATGCGGAATCGTTTCCAGCCTGGCTTTAAGACCGTCTCTGACTAGCGGATGATCATCTACCAGCAGCAGATTGATGGATTTTGTGGTGGCCTGATCTGGCGTTGCTGTGTTCATGATGAGTTCCTTGCGATGCTGGTGATGCGGGCAATAACTTGGGTACCGCTGGCGCTGGAATGCAATTCTAACTGGCCGTTGACGGTTGCCAGTCGCTCTCGCATATTGCTCAATCCTATACCGCGTTTGGGGTGACTGGCGATACCTTGTACGTCAAATCCGGCACCATTGTCCTCGATCATTAAATCGACAGAATGTTTGTCGCCCCGCAAAGTAATCTGCACCTGTGTCACCTGGCCAGCATGTTTGTGGATATTGGTCAAAGCCTCTTGGGCGATGCGGAATAAGACCGTATTACTGATGTCGTCCAAACCATCGCAGTCGCCATCGCTTAAAAAGTTGACTGGCAGGCCAGTGTCTTGGGTAAATTCTTCGCTTAAATGCTCAAACGCTGCGGCGAGTCCCAGGTCATCCAGCATTGCAGGGCGCAGATCATGTGAGATTCTTCTGACCTCGCCTAGTGCATCGTTGAGTTGGGTTGTGGCGCGCATGAATGAGGATTTAGCAGATATATTTTTAGACCCGTTCTCAGAGGCGGTTTCTAACTGCTCTGCATCCAGCTTGGCTAAGCCTGATTCGATTTGCAATTTGACCGATACCAATAACTGACTCAATCCATCATGCAGATCACGCGATAAACGGGCGCGTTCGTCTTCTTGTGACCGGACTACACTTTGCGCCAGCACCTTGAGTTTTGCCTCTGCTACGCGAGATTCGCTAATGTTTAATGCCAGGCCAGAAGCGGCAATCAACAAGGCGCTGGTGATGGCAATGCCCGCAATCCAGAATAGAGTGCTTTGGCTATTTTTAGTATTTTGTACTTCGATTTTATTCAAAGCGTTATTCACATCATCGAGATAAATACCGCTACCCAGCATCCAGCCCCAGCGCTCCAACGGTATGACATAACCTAGTTTGGCGGCGACCTTGTGGGTGGAGGGTTTTTCCCACAAATAACGGACTACGCCGCCACCTTCCTGCGCTTTAGCGATCAACTTCCTGATGGTGAAATTACCCTCAGGATCTTTCATATTCCATAAGTCCTGGCCAACCAGATCGCTTTGACGTGGATGCATCAAATTTTTGCCATGCATGTCATACACATAAAAATAACCATCATCGCCGAAATCTAGCTTGGCTAAAATTGCCTTGGCTTCTTCTTGTGTGCGGAGATCTTGTTTTTCTGCATTGTATAAATTCGATATCGCAGCAGCACCCAAGGTGACATAGTGTTTTAACTCAATTTCTTTACTCGCCAGATAAGCTTGTTCCACAGTCGTGCGCTGTTGCTCCGCAAGCAAAGTGGTCTGATAAAAAACCGCCATCGCAATCGCTGCTAAGGAAAGCAGCAAAGGGGTGATTGCAAACAGGATAATTTTTTGTCTGAGCTTCATCGGGTTGGTTTTAATTAATTTGTAGAAAAATTTTTAGGATCAGCTTTAAATATCAATTTTAAGCATCAAGGTATATGAAAAAAGCCCCGCAAGGATGCGAGGCTTAATATGTTTTATCTGGACAGCTAAACTGCTGGGCTTATTCAGTCGGTGGTACATAGCCAGTTGCGGCATCTGCGCCATCGCCAAAGAAATGTTTTTCCATTTGTGTTGCCAGATATTTACGGGCGCGGGTATCTGCTAAATTCAGACGGTTTTCGTTGACCAACATCGTCTGATGTTTGAGCCAGGCAGCCCAGGCTTCTTTCGATACGCTTTCGTAAATTTTCTTACCGAGTTCACCCGGATACGGAGGAAAATCTAAACCTTCAGCTTCTTTGTCTAACTTAATGCAGTGGACCGTACGGGCCATGGTAAAACTCCTATCAATCTTTGAAAAGGGACTTACGAAAAATCGCCCCAGCTGCGTTGTAGCGTCCGTTCGTACTAAGTAAGGTACTAAAGTACTGTCTTCGCCGCTACGCCTTGCTGGGACAATTTTGCGTAAGTCCTAAGAAATAACAACCGAGGTTGCAGCGATGCTCAAGATTATAACTGCTTAATCAGCACCAGCGATTTGCGCTGCCAGTTATACATTTTTTGCCGATTCTTTGGCAGATCATCAACGGTCGCTTTGACAAAACCGCGTTTTAAAAACCAGTGCTCGGTTCGCGTCGTTAAAACGAACAGCGAATGGATACCCGCTCGCCTTGCCCGTTTTTCAATATGTTTGAGGATCCGTTCACCGTCACCCTGACTTTGCACATCGGGATTGACCGTCAGGCAGGCCATTTCTCCCATTTTCTCCATAGGGAAAGGGTAGAGCGCCGCGCAGCCAAAAATCACACCATCATGCTCAATCACGGAGAAGTAATTAATCTCACGCTCGATCAGCTCACGACCACGTTTGACCAGGGTGCCGTCGGCTTCCAGCGGCTCGATCAGTTTAATAATGCCACCGACATCTTCAATCGTGGCTTCACGCAAGCTCTCCAGATTTTCATAGCTGACCATCGTGCCGACGCCATCATGCGTGAATAACTCTAGCAAGGCAGAACCATCCAGTTTGTAGGGCACAATATGTACCCGAGGCACGCCACCGCGTGACGCCTTCACCGCATGTTCCAGATAAAACGAAGAATCTGCCGGCAGATAATTTGCTTTGATTTCTTGCTCTGCCTGTACCGATGATAGCTCGCGTAGCTCATCATTATCTTTGTCCAGCATCATCGGTGTTTCGCTGATGAAGATCAGCTTATCCGCTCGCAATGCAATGGCAGCAGCCACCGCGACATCTTCCATTGTCAGATTAAATGCCTCACCCGTCGGAGAAAATCCCAAGGGGCCCAGCAGTACCAGACTGCCAGCAGCCAGAATCGAGTGGATGGTGTCATACGCTACTTTGCGGGCAATCCCTGTTAGACCAAAGTCAACGCCATCGACAATTCCAATCGGTTTGGCCGTGACAAAATTACCAGAGATGATCCTGATCGCAGAATGTGCCATCGGCGTATTTGGCAAACCTTGGCTGAATGCAGCCTCAATATCCAGTCGCAACTCGCCAGCCGCTTCTTTAGAACACTCCAGCGCGGCGGTGTCGGTGATGCGTATGCCATTGTGAAATTTGCCTTCCACGCTGCGCAATGCCAGTTGCTCAGCCACCTGTGGTCGTGAACCATGCACGATGACAATTTTGATTCCTAGTGCATGTAACAGCGACAGATCTTGCGCCAGAACTGGCAAAGCGCCCGCCATGACTAGCTCACCCGGGAAGGCGACCACAAAGGTTTTGCCACGGAAGGCGTGAATATATGGCGCGACTGAGCGCAGCCATTGAACGAATTGAACAGGATTTTCCATGGGCAGATTATAATGCGCTCCGCTATGTCTGCTAATAATTCATCCAAAAATTCTCCCAAAAAAGCCACGACTGATTTACGTCAATTGCGTGATAGCCTGCGTCAGGCTCAACAAGTGAAGCTAGAAGTGAAGCCGGACGCGGTTAAAATCCCCGTTGTGCCGCCACCAAAGGCAGTCCAGCCTGCGCAAAATCACCCAACTACTTCAGATCATCGAGGGATTGCTCCGCCTGCTAAAACTAGACAGGGTGGGACAACGACCGTGCGGGAGCAAGTGCTACCGTTCCGTAACCCGCCCCCGATCATCACTTATCCCGAAGAGTTACCGGTGTCGGGTAAGCGTGCCGAAATCGCCGAGGCTTTGCAAAAGCATCAGGTCATTATTGTCTGTGGTGAAACCGGATCAGGTAAGACTACACAGTTGCCGAAGATTTGTCTGGAGCTGGGGCGTGGCTTAAAAGGCTTGATCGGCCACACTCAGCCACGTCGTATTGCGGCCTCATCGACCGCCAAACGGATTGCGCAAGAGTTAAATTCGCCACTGGGCGAGCATGTTGGCTTCAAGGTACGTTTTACGGACACATTGACCAAGGGGGCCTATGTCAAACTGATGACGGATGGTATTTTGCTGGCTGAGACGCAGACCGATCCGCTGCTCAGGCAATACGACACGATCATCATCGATGAAGCGCATGAGCGCAGCCTGAACATCGATTTTCTGCTTGGTTATCTCAAGCAGCTACTACCCAAGCGCCGTGATCTGAAAATCATTATCACGTCGGCGACGATTGATGCACAGCGCTTTGCCAATCACTTTGCTGACGATTCTGCCAATCCGGCCGGACCGGAGCCTAAACCAGCACCGGTGATTGAAGTGTCTGGCCGCCTGTATCCGGTTGAGGTGCGTTATCGTCCGGTGCAAGAAGATGAAAAGGATAAAGAACGCGACCTGATGACGGCGATTACGGATGCAGTCGATGAATTATGTCGGGTTGGTTCTGGCGATGTACTGGTGTTTCTGCCGGGTGAGCGCGAGATCCGCGACGCTGCAGAAGCCTTGCGCAAACATCATCCAGATCACGTAGAAATTTTGCCACTATTCGCTCGTCTGTCGGCGCAAGAGCAAGAGCGCGTATTTAAGGTTAGCAATGCGCGACGCATCGTGCTAGCGACGAACGTCGCAGAGACATCGCTGACAGTACCTGGCATTCGTTATGTAGTTGATACCGGTCTGGCACGCGTCAAACGCTATAGCTATCGTAATAAGGTCGAGCAATTACAGATCGAACCAGTCGCTCAGTCTGCGGCGAATCAGCGCGCTGGTCGTTGTGGCCGTGTCGCTGCGGGCGTTTGCATACGTTTGTATGAAGAGACCGATTATATTCAGCGACCAAAATTTACAGAGCCAGAAATTCTGCGCTCGTCCTTGGCTGCCGTTATCCTGCGGATGAAGTCTCTGCATTTGACCGATGTTGAAACCTTTCCGTTTATCGAGCCGCCACCCGGTCGTGCCATTGCGGATGGCTATCAGTTGCTGCAAGAATTAGGCGCGATGGATGAGGGCAATCAGCTCACGCCTACCGGTAAGCAACTGGCTAAATTGCCGCTTGATCCTCGCGTCGGACGCATGATTCTGGCAGCGCGTGATAATCATGCGTTGAGCGAAGTGCTGATTATTGCAGCCGCCTTATCGGTACAAGACCCGCGTGATCGTCCGATGGAGGCACAAGCTGCTGCGGATCTCGCTCACAAGAAATTCGCGGATGAAAAATCAGAATTTAATTCGTATCTCAAAATCTGGAAATGGTTTGAAGACGCGATAGAGCACAAAAAAACCAATCGTCAGTTACAAGATAATTGCCGCGCGAACTTTCTCTCGCAAATGCGGTTGCGGGAGTGGCGCGATGTCCATAGTCAATTACTGACGATTGTAAAAGAGCAGGCATGGCGCATGAATGAAGCGCCAGCGACGTATGAACAATTATACATGGCGCTGCTGACTGGTCTGCTTGGTAATATCGGCTACAAGTCGGATGAAGAGGCACATTATCTGGGTGCACGCGGCATCAAGTTTTATATCTGGCCGGGTTCTACTTTAGCGAAGAAGGCAGGGCGTTGGGTGATGGCGGCAGAGCTGGTCGACACCACGCGTTTGTATGGCCGCTGCATCGCCCAGTTGCAGCCGGAATGGCTGGAAAAAATTGGTGGCCATTTATTAAAAAAATCCTACGGTGAACCTCGTTGGGAAAAACGTACTGGACAAGTTTCTGCGTTCGAGCGGGCAACTTTGTACGGCTTAGTGGTGTATAGCCAGCGCCGTATTCAATATGGTTTGACACATCCCACCGAGGCACGTGAAATTTTTATCCGTGATGCGCTGGTCGGTGGCGAGCTGGATACCCGTTTACCTTTCTTTGCACACAACCAAAAGCTAGTGCGCGAGATTGAAAATCTCGAACATAAATCCCGCCGTCTGGATGTATTGGTGGATGACGAGTTGATCGCAGCGTTCTACGATAAATATATTCCTGCCGGTGTGTACAACGCGGTATTGCTGGAGCAATGGCATAAGGACGCAGTGAGGGAAAATCCCAAGCTGCTCTACCTGAATAAAGACGAACTGATGCGCCACGAGGCGGCCGGTATCACGACCGATTTATTTCCTAAAACGATGCAAGTGACTGGCGTTGCGCTGCAACTCAGTTATCACTTTGAACCACGTAGCCCGCGTGACGGCGTTACGTTAAGCGTGCCCTTGTTCTCACTGAATCAAGTATCTGCGGAGCGTAGCGAATGGCTGGTGCCCGGGATGCTCAAAGAAAAAGTGCATTTACTGATCAAGTCTTTGCCGCAAAAAATTCGCCGTCATTGTGTGCCGCTGCCAGATTATGCAGCGGGTTTTTGTGACCGCAATGAGTTTGGTACCGGTAATTTAATCGACGTAGTAATCGCCGATATCCGTGAGCAAACAGGTTTGCTGTGTAAAACGACGGATTTTAAGTCTGAGACTCTGCCGGTTCATTTAACCATGAACTTTAAGGTGGTTGATGAGCATGGTCGTCAGTTAGAAATGGGACGTAATCTATCGACCTTGCGCGCCGAGTTTGGCGGCCAAGCCAGGGAGAGTTTTCAGCGAATTGCTTCTGCTGAAAAATTAGCCTTGCTGGAGTCCAGTAGCAATACGTCTAATGTGAAGGCGGTCGCTGCTCCTAATACTCATGCTGCAGCGAGCCGTACTCAAGTATTGTCCGCGACGTCAACGGCAAAAGCTAGCACGGTACAGCAAGCAAAGTTACAAGAGAATCTGACCGCCTGGACTTTTGATGAGCTACCAGAATTGCTTGAAGTCCAGCAAGGTAAGCAAACCTTGATTGGTTATCCGGCGCTGGTTGATAAGCTCACGCATTGCCATATCGAGGTCTTTGATGATCCTGATGAAGCGGCACGCGTACATCGCATAGGCATGCGGCGTCTGTTCGCTTTGCAATTGAAAGAGCAAGTCAAATTTCTGGAAAAAAATATCCCGGGTTTGCAGCAAATGGGCATGCAGTTTATGGTCTTTGGTTCGCAAGAGGAGTTGCGTGATCAGATCATTCAGACCGCGATTGAGCGTGCTTGTTTACAGCATCCTTTACCGAGTAATTCTGGCGAGTTTAATAAGCGCAGAGAAGAGGGCAAAGGGCGTTTGAATTTACTCGCCAATGAAATCGCCAGACTTGCCGCACTGATTTTGGCGGAATATCACGGCTTACCAAAAAAATTGCAGGGCATTAAAGCGCATGCGCTTGCCGAGCGGGATTTGCAAACCCAGTTACAACAACTGATCGGTAAGCGCTTTATTGCTGAGAATGACTTCACGCAGTTATCGCATTTTCCACGCTATCTGAAAGCGATTACGGTGCGCTTAGAAAAGTTGCGGGCTGACCCGGCACGTGATGCCAAATTGCTGGCCGAATGGAATAGTGTCGCCCAACCGTGGCAAAGAATGCCGCGTAAATCCGGTGCAGATGCTGATCCAAAATTGACTGAGTTCCGTTGGTTGCTAGAGGAGTTGAGAGTCTCTCTATTCGCCCAAGAGTTGCGTACACCGATGCCTGTGTCAGTTAAGCGCTTGCAGAAAGTGTGGGAGAGTTTGCAGCGCTGATGTTTTGTAGACTGAAATAAAAAATGCCGATCTTTATCGGCATTTTTTATTTATCAACACTTTTGATTTAGCTACTTTTTAATCAGGGCGATTTTTTTCTCACGATCAGAGTGACGATGGCGATCACGATCAGTATGGGCAATAAGGCAGGAAGAATTGCCAATAGGATCGCACCAGCAATCACTGCAAATAACAACACCAAAAATATCGACACACCCGCCAGTACGACGCCTGTAATGCCAATGGCAAAAACCACCGCCAGTAGCCCAATCATGACGCCGCCTGCCGCTATGCCAACCCCTGCAAAACCGTGTACGGATTCGCCATCGATCATGATTGACGAGGAATCCATTGAAAAATAGGTAGCGCAGATCAGAGCCAGGATCGTCGCTAAAACGCTAAAAGTGACGAGGTAGTTGCGTGTGGAGTTTGTCATGATGGCACCCTTAAAAAATCGTTAAGAACATCAACATCTTCTGTGTTGATGCAATGAGTGCATGATAGGCAAGCAGTTGGCGATGCTCAATTCACTTGCGACAGACTGCAAGAAACGTGGTTCCAATGGAAATTGAGCAAGATGAGCGGGGCGAAAGAATGTTGAGTCGAGTCGGTGGCCAAGCTGATATTCGTATAAGTCGGGAATCATTCTTCAGTGATTTATTTCCGACCAGGATTTACTTTTGCAGGCGTAAATTCGACATTATTTTTATATACTCCCCTATATTTTTTTGGAATATGTCATATCGTCCAATGATTATATGGACACTCTAGCTATACTAATTAGGAGTATATATTAAGCCAAGATTTTCCTTTAGATGCACGAGAGGTGCCGTTTGATTGCTGACGGCGCATTTCTGGTCATTTTTGAGGTTCTTCGTTGCCCGGCTTGCCATGAGCGCCGTATTTACAACAAACTCGCGTCAAAACTATCTTGAAAAGCGCATCCTTCATCAGCTCAAATCCTTAATCCAGGGTTGCAATCACCGGTGCGTGGTCAGATGGTTGCTCCCATTTACGCGGTACTTTGTCGATGACGCAAGCGGTGCAACGTGCTGCCAGCGGCGCCGACAACAGAATATGGTCGATACGCACACCTTTGTTCAAGCGGAAACCCAACTGGCGATAATCCCACCAGCTAAAAGATTTATCTGCCTGTTCAAACATTCTGAAACTGTCTTTCAGACCCAGATCAATCAATGCTTGCAACGCGGCGCGCTCCGGTGGAGAGACTAAATTCATCCCTTCCCAGGCAGCGGGATCATGCACGTCCCTATCTTCGGGGGCAATGTTGTAGTCACCCAGTAGGGCTAATTGAGGATATTGTTGTAGCTCTTGTTGTATCCATTGATGCAGTGCGGCGAGCCAGCTTAATTTGTAGGGATATTTCTCCGAGTCCAGCGCCTGTCCGTTCGGCACATAAGCACAAACGATGCGTATCCCTTCGATCGTGGCGGCAATGATGCGTTGTTGCTCATCAGGGAACAGCGGATTGTTTTTCTGCACATCACTCATCGCATGGCGCGAGATGATGGCGACACCGTTGTAGGTTTTTTGTCCAGTAAAAGCCACGTGATAACCCGCAGCCTCAATCTCCGCCTGCGGAAATTTATCATCCGTGAGTTTGGTTTCTTGCACGCAGACGACATCGACGGGATTGCTCTCTAGCCAGGTTAATACTTGCGGTAAGCGAACCTTAAGGGAGTTAACATTCCAGGTGACTAATTTCATGATGGATATCCTGCTACAAGGTTAGGTGGTTGGTGTGGTTGGCGTAATGTTGACGTTGTCTGACTACAGAGTTATTAATGAGTCGAAAAACGCTAAGTTTAACGAAGACCTTAAGTACAAAATAAAGTGCAAAATAAAATACTAAATAAAAAGCGTGCAATGCTAAGGCAAGGCACGCTTTTCGTATTTTCGTTCAAACTAGGGAAGGCGTTGTTTTCTCAACGAACTCCCTTCAAACTCCGACGGATTTAGCCAGCACGATTGATTAAGAACATTGTCAGCAGAGGAACTGGGCGACCAGTAGAGCCTTTGGCTGCACCTGATTTCCATGCTGTACCAGCGATATCCAGATGCGCCCAAGTATATTTCTTGGTGAAGCGTTCAAGGAAGCATGCTGCAGTAATACTGCCGCCAGCCGGACCACCGATATTCGCCATATCAGCAAAATTTGATTTCAGTTGCTCGTTATAAGCTTCTTCAATCGGCATACGCCATGCGGTATCACCGGTTTGTTTACCAGCGGTCAGCAATTCAGTCGCCAGCGCATCATGTGCCGCGTCATGGCGTGTGAACAAGCCAGTGTTGTGATGACCTAAAGACGTGACGCAAGCGCCGGTCAGTGTTGCGACGTCAACTACGGCGGATGGTTTGAAACGCTCGGTGTAAGTCAGTGCGTCGCACAAAATCAGACGACCTTCTGCATCTGTGTTCAAAATTTCTATCGTTTGACCAGACATGGATGTAACGATATCGCCCGGACGTGTGGCACTGCCAGAAGGCATATTTTCGCAAGTTGGGATGACTGCGACGACATTCAGCTTCAACTTCATTTCGCCAATCGCACGCATAGTACCGAGGACAGAGGCCGCACCACCCATGTCGTATTTCATTTCATCCATACCGGCGCCGCCTTTGAGCGAGATACCGCCGGAGTCAAATGTAATACCTTTACCGACCAGCACGGTTGGCGCATCTTTGGCTTTGCCGCCCATGTGTTTTAACACGATGAACTTTGGTGGTTCGACAGAGCCATTGGTGACTGACAGAAAGCTATTCATTTTGAGCGCTTGCAATTGCTTGCGATCTAATACTTCTATGCCCATTTTGTAATCGGTAGCGATTTTTTTCGCTGTCGTTGCAAGATAAGTTGGCGTGCAGATGTTGGGAGGCAAATTCCCCAATTCTTTGGTTAAATCCATGCCGTTTGCCAGCGCAATGCTTTGTGCCAGGGCATTTTTTGCAGCAGTTGCTTCTGCTGCATCAACGCCGAAAGCGACTTTTTTAACGCCAGTGCTTGTCGTATCTTTTTTGCTTTTGAGGCCGTCAGCACGGAAAATCGATTCGTGGAAAGCGAGTACAGCAGTGCGTATTACCCAAGCAGTGTCACGCTCTTTGACTGATGGCAGAGCTAGTGTTGCGTCATTTGCGCCTAGATTTGCCAAAGCACGTGCAGCGGCATTGACTGCCTGCGTGAACGCTTTTTCTGATATGGTGGCGGCTTCTTCGCCTAAACCAACTAGTAAAACACGTTCTGCTGAGACGTTGGCAACATTGCGCAGTAATAATGATGAGCCGATTTTGCCTGTGATGTCACCGGATTTGAGTGCAGCAGCGATGTCGCCTTTGCTATCTAATGCGGAAGCTGAGGCGGATAATTTTTTGTTTTCGAATACGCCTACAACTACGCAGCCAGTTTTGGTGGCATTCACAGTGCTTTTGGCGTCGAATGTTTTTATGCTAAAGTCCACGTATTACTCCTCTTTGTAAGTCTCGTAAAAACGATATTATAACCCTCCATGATTTTTCAGCGCGCGCTTCGACGTGAATTACTCAGTGCCGCAGGCGCTGTCTTCACCATTCTCTTTACTATTACCGTTACCTGGATGCTGATCAAGATACTTGGATTGGCTGCGGGCGGCAAAGTAGCGTCCTCGGATGTCATCCAGTTGATCGGCTTCTCCGCTTTGCAGTATCTTCCGATTTTATTAATTTTAACTAGTTTCATTTCAGTGTTAATGGTGGTCACGCGAACTTATCAAGACTCAGAAATGGTGGTCTGGTTTGCCTCTGGCGTGAGTTTGACGAAATGGATTGCACCGGTATTGCGTTTCGGTGCTCCCATCGTTGTGTTGACTACGTTGCTCAGTTTTATCGCAACGCCATGGGCGAATCGCCAAAGTACTGAGCTTAAAGAGCGGTATGAAAAACGTGAAGACATTGCCAAAGTAGCGCCAGGTAAGTTCCAGGAATCTGCATCGACAGACAGGATCTTTTTTGTAGAAGAAGTTGCTGGCGATTTAAGCAAAGTACAGAATATTTTTATTAATACCTTCAAAAATGGACGCTCCAGTATTGTGGTCGCCAAAGAAGGGAAAGTAGAAATTGACTCCAAAGGGGATAAGTTTTTGGTGATGAGTCAAGGTCGGCGTTACGATGGTCTGGCAACTGAGCCAGATTTTCAGATGATGCAGTTTGAGCGATATGGCGTTTTAGTATCGGGACAAACGAAAGCTGAAGCTGGTGATAAGTCAGCCAAGTCACTTTCTCTGCAACAGTTATTAGAAGACCCCAATAGTTTTAACCAGGGTGAGCTGTTGTGGAGGGTCTCCTTGCCGCTGATGTGCGTGGTGTTATTGCTGTTAGCCATACCTTTAGGCTTTGTTAATCCTAGGGTAGGGCGATCAGCAAATGTCATCGTCGCTCTGTTACTGGTCATTATGTATCTCAACTTTATCAATATCATGCAAGCGTCAGTAGTACAGGGACGTTTTGGTTTTAATCAGGCTTGGTGGCCGGTTCATTTGCTGACATTAATCTTGGTTGCATTTTTATTTTCATGGCGCTTATACGTCAACAGTAATGCCCATCCGCTGGTACTCTGGTCTAAATTTAAATGCGCTTTGCGTAGAGATAATAATAAAAAGAAGTGCATGTCATGAGAGTACTACAACGTTATTTTGGCGCAGAAATTATCCGGGCCGTGTTATTCGTCATGCTCGCCCTGCTATCCTTATTCGCTTTTTTCGATTTGATGGGAGAGCTGCAATCGATTAATAAAACGGGTTATCGCTTACCACAGGCTTTGTTTTATGTTGTGCTGGGTTTGCCTGGCTACTTGTATGAATTTATGCCAATCGCAGTATTGATCGGGACAATTTATGTATTGTCACAGTTTGCCTCGAATTCTGAATTTACCATCATGCGCGCTGCCAGTATGTCAACGGTAATGGCGGGTACGATGCTGGCAAAAATTGGTTTGGTATTTGTAGTTGTAACATTTATATTCGGTGAATTTATCTCTCCGGTAACGACCAAATTAGCCGAAAAAGTCAAACTCAGCGCACTTGGTGCTGCGGTCACTCAGGAGTTTCGATCCGGTTTATGGACTAAAGATTTGATTCGTGAACATGGATTGACCGGCAATATTGTCGGATCCCGATTTTTGAATGTGAAAGAAGTTCTTCCTAGAGGCCAATTGCTTGGGGTTAAAGTATTTGAGTTTGATCAGCAGTTTCACCTGACCAAAGAAGTAGTCGCTGAAGAAGCGGAATATATGGGTGCTAATGTCTGGCGGGTGAAAAACGTCAGTGAGACCTCTTTCCCCAAGAGTTTGTCTATGCAGGATATCTCTAGCGTATCGACTGTTAAGCGTGCAAGCATGGATGTAACATCAGAAATCACGCCAGATATTTTATCGGTCTTGCTGGTTGATCCAGACCGCATGTCTGCCTACGATTTGTCTGCTTATACCAAACATTTGTCCGACAATAAGCAAGGCACAAAACGTTATGAAATCGCGTTCTGGAAAAAAGTGACTTACCCATTTGCGATTCTTGTCATGATGGCGCTGGCTCTCCCGTTTGCTTATTTGCATGCGCGTAGCGGTGGCGTTAGTCTGAAGATATTTAGCGGCATTATGATTGGTATGGTTTTTTATCTGACCAATAGCCTGTTTTCACATGTCGGACTATTAAATACCTGGCCAGCTCCAGTGACTGCATTAGTCCCCAGTGTTTTATTTTTATTGATGGCGATGGCAGCCCTTTGGCGAGTTGAGAGAAGTTGATATGACGAAAGTAATAAAAAAAGCCCAGATTTTATTCGCGCATGGTGCACGTGATCCACGTTGGGCAGCACCTTTTCAACGCTTGCAGCAAATGACTCAGGTCAGTTTGCCCGATGTCACGGTTGCCTTGGCGTTTCTAGAATTTATGACGCCGAGCTTGCCAGATTTGGTCAAGCAGATGGTCGATAATGACATTACAGAAATAAGCATCGTGCCTATTTTTTTGGGACAGGGCGGTCATGTTTTACGTGATTTGCCGATATTGCTTGATCAGCTAAGATCGGACTATGTTAGCTTGACGATTAAGGTCGCAGAAGCTGTCGGTGAGGACGCTATGGTGTTAGCTGCAATTCGTGACTACTGCATTAAGTCGATGTAATTTAAGGTGTGGTTGAACTGGGTGTGCGGCTAGTGCTAGGGGCAGCGGCAGGCTCAGATTCTGGACTAAGTTTGGCTGGATCTACTTTTCATCGCTTCACCTATCATCACCAGTACCGGGCCTTCGCAATCGCTAAGACCATCTTCTAATTCTTTTAATTGCAGTCGCAAAATACGCTCTTTTGGACGACTGCAATTTTCTATCACGACGACTGGTAAGTCCGGTTGATAGCCTGAAGCCAGCAATCTCTGTGCTGTTAATGCAGCTTCTTTGCCGCCCATGTATTGAATCAAGGTATCGCATTCTGGTATGCGAGTATCTGATGTTTCGCCCGGTGCTGTGCTGGAGGTAAAGAATGCAACGCTGCGGGCGATGCCACGTTTTGTTAATGGCTGGCAGGCGCTGGCTGCGGCGGCAACGGCAGTGGTGATGCCAGGCACAATGGCATATTCAATACCCGCTTGCTCCATAGCCGTAAGCTCTTCATCGGCACGCCCAAACAACATAGGATCGCCGCCTTTAAGACGCACCACAAGGCCGTAGTGCTGTGCACATTCAAGGATTTGTTGATTGATTTGCGATTGTGCGGCAGAGCGTTGGCCACTACGTTTACCGACTGAAATTTTTACCGCTTGCGGGCAAAGTGCCAGCATTTCTGGCGTTACCAGGGCATCATGCAAAACAACCTCTGCTTGCGCCAGCAGGCGAGCACCGCGTACGGTAATGAGGTCGGCAGCACCGGGGCCAGCACCAATTAAATAAACTTTGCCACCCGGTTTCTGCATAATAGTTTTGTCAGCTTAGACTGTAGATTCAGTTAATTTGATCATACCAGCCGCCACTGTCTGGTGGGTCACTTCATCAATTAAAATAAACGCACCAGTCGAACGCAAATCATCGTAGGCATCGACTGCCAATGGCTGCGCCACGTTGATCGTGACGGTAGCTATATCATTGAGTTTTAGCGTTGTTGCAGTGCGTCGCTCCTGCGTGTTGATATCTAATAAGGTATCAATCGCCGTTACCTTTGCCGCTACTTGTTTGGTCGTATGTTTAATCCAATATTTGCGGCCAATATCCATCGCATCTTCTGATAACCAGCATAAATCGGCTTGCAATGTTTTAAGCTGAGTTGCGGGGCGACTAGCAGAGGCCAGCATGTCACCGCGTGAAATATCCAGATACTCGTCCAGCAAGATCGTCACAGACTGACCAACCACCGCAAATGGTAAAGAACCATCCAGTGTCAAAATCTCTTTGACGGTCGCAGATTGTCCGCCAGGCTGTACTACTAATTTGTCACCGACGCTGACTTTCCCAGCTTCGATTCGACCCATATAGCCACGGAAATCATTGGCTTCATGACCGTTATGACGCGCTACCAGTTGTACCGGAAAACGGAACGGCTCGTCATGGCAATCGTCATACACGCTGAGTGATTCCAGTAACTCAATCAAGGTCGGGCCTTGATACCAAGCCAGCTTATTACTCGCCGTAACGACGTTATCACCAGCCAACGCAGAGAGCGGAATCGGGTGAATATCTTTCAGGCCCAATTGCTGAGCGAATGTTTGGTAGGCAGCGACGATGCGATCATAAACAGTTTGGTCGTAATTAACCAAATCCATTTTATTTACAGCAACAACCACATGTTCGATTTGCAGCAAGTGCGCAATAGTGGAGTGGCGTTTGGTTTGTGTGAGTAAATCCACGCTGCCGTCATCACCTAATTTGACCTTAGAAACGTCAATCAAAATGATCACAGCGTCAGCGGTGGATGCACCTGTCACCATATTGCGCGTGTATTGCTCATGTCCCGGAGTATCGGCAATAATGAACTTGCGTTTCGGCGTTGCAAAATAACGATAAGCAACGTCGATCGTAATACCTTGTTCACGCTCAGCTTCTAAGCCATCGGTCAGCAAGGATAAGTCAATGGTGTCACCGACAGTACGTTTATGTTTGGCACGTGACATGGCATCTAACTGATCAGCAAAAATACCCTTACTGTCGAAGAGTAAGCGACCAATCAGCGTACTCTTGCCATCATCGACTGAGCCTGCGGTGATGAAGCGTAGTAGCCCGCGTTCTCTGGTAGCGTCAGCTAAAATGGGTGCCACAGCCGTATTCAAAGTAGCCATTAGAAATATCCTTCTTTTTTACGTTTTTCCATTGAGGATTCTGATGTCTGATCATCCATGCGGGTTGCACCGCGCTCAGTGATTTGGGTAATCGCTGTCTCTGCAATGATGGCATCTACTGTCGCAGCGTCGGATGACACCGGGCAGGTGCAAGAGATATCACCGACGGTACGGAAACGAACCACTTGTGTTTCTACCGTCTCGCCATCGCGTGCTGGTGTCAACTCTGTCAAAGGGACTAATAAGCCATTACGTGGAATAACCTGACGCTCATGAGCAAAATAAATGGATGGCAATTCCAATTTTTCACGTGCGATATATTGCCAGACATCCAGCTCAGTCCAGTTAGAAATAGGGAACACACGCATGTTTTCGCCAGGATGGACGCGAGTGTTATACAAGTCCCACAACTCTGGTCGTTGCGCTTTTGGATTCCATTGGCCGAACTCGTCACGGAAGGAAAATATCCGTTCTTTTGCACGTGCTTTTTCTTCATCACGGCGCGCACCGCCCATACAAGCGTCAAATTTATGTGCCGCGATGGTTTCTAGTAGCGTCACAGCCTGGGCTGCATTACGAGAATCGGTTAAGGGATTCCGTAATCGTACGGTGCCGCGTTTGATCGACTCTTCCACCGACCCGACGATCAATCGCTCACCCAGTTCAGCTACTTTTTTGTCGCGGAAAGTGATGACCTCGGCAAAGTTATGACCAGTATCAATATGCACTAAAGGGAAGGGGAATTTCCCCGGGCGAAAAGCCTTCTCTGCGATACGCAGCATCACAACAGAATCCTTGCCGCCAGAAAATAGTAAGGCAGGATTGGTGCACTCAGCAGCGACTTCACGCATGATATGGATGGCTTCGGATTCTAGCCAATCCAGATGGCGATTACTCGCTGCATCGATAAATTGTTTTTCCATGACTGTATTCATAATCTTCTTTTGACTGTTGGGCTATGACTTTTGAAATACTACTGCTTAGCTATCACTGTTTATTTATCTATCTTCAGGCAATAGATTTAATTCTGATGAGCTTGCCATCAACCACATGTAAACCACATTCTTTTGATTCAGGATTTTCCCACCACCAGCGGCCTGCGCGTACATCCTCCCCAGGCGTAATTGCGCGAGTACACGGCTCACAACCAATTGATGGATAGCCTTTGTCATGCAAAGGGTTATAAGGCACATTATTACTGCGAATATAGTGCCAGACATCTTCCTCTGACCAATCGGCCAAGGGATTAAATTTTTGCATACCATGCGCCGCATCATCTTCTTGTACAGCGAGTTCTGTACGCGTTGCTGCTTGAGAACGGCGCTGTCCTGTCACCCATGCTTTATTGCCTGATAATGCGCGATTAAGCGGTTCTACTTTACGGATACGGCAGCATTCTTTGCGCATTTCTACGCTATCGTAAAACGCGTTTAAACCATTTTGCGCAACGTAATTTGCAACTGCTTCTGGTTCGGGCTTAAATAAATGAATCTCAGAGCCATAGACTTCTTTGATCTTGTCTAGCATGCCTAAAGTTTCTGCATGCAAGCGACCTGTTTCAAGCGAAAAAATACCGATGGCAAGTTTGTTGCGCAAGATCAGATCGGTCAGCACCATGTCTTCTGCCGCCAGACTAGAGGCAAACACAGCCGGGGAAAATTCTATAGCGATGCGTTGTAGCGTGGCCTTAGTGTCTGACAATTTATCCGACAATTTATCGGCTAGCTCATTTGTAAAATCGCTCATATTTGCTCCGTAGTTCTATGCTCACGACGGAATAGCGGATTCTTCTCATCCCATGAGGTCTGATACTTTTCGCTGAAGTCAGTCAGACCTTTGATCGCGTCTTGAATACTGCGATCTTCACGCGTTGCAAAGGCATTAAATCCAACACGCTGCATATAAAATAACTGGTCACGTAACACATCACCGATTGCGCGTACTTCACCTGTAAAACCAAAACGTGATCTTAAATTGTAGGCAATCGAGTAACCACGGCCATCCGAAAATTTAGGAAAATCAACTGCCACTAACTTGAACAGTGATAGATCCTCTTTTAATTCCTTCGCTTGTTCATCACTACCAAACCAGATGGCAATATCTTGCGATTCTTGCTGACGTTTAGCCAATGATTCACGTTGCAATTGCCATACTTTTAGCGGCACAATGACTTTGCCCGTTGGAATGGCGACAGCATCTGGCGTCTCGCCCTCAGCCAGGCGTAATACTGCCCAGTCGTCCTGAACGATGGTCTTATCTTTGATTATTGCACGCATATAAATTCTTTCTCAAAAATATAGGACTTACGCAAAACTGCCCCAACTGCGTTGCAGCTCCTAGCTGTACTAAAGTACTATCTTCGTCGCTACGCCTTGCTGGGACAATTTTACATAAGTCCTAAAGTAGATCAGTACGACACTGCCGCACCAGCATCTTCGCCGTAATGTTCCAGCGTTTTGATCGGTGTGGCATAGACATATTCTTTAAACGGCACAATACCTAAACGCTGAGCTGTATCTATAAAACGTTCGTTCTCAATACGATCACGCAAATACACCTGGATAATCCGTTCGATTACTTCTGGCATTTGTCCAGCTGAGAACGAGGGGCCGATGATTTTACCAATCGCAGCTTTGTTGCCCTGCGCACCACCAATCGAGACCTGGTAAAACTCGCTACCATCTTTGTCCACACCCAAGATGCCAATATTGCCGATGTGGTGATGACCGCAGGCATTAATACAACCCGACATGTTGAGTTCTAAATCTCCGATGTCATGCAGATAATCGAGGTCGGCGAAACGGTCTGTAATATCGAGAGCAATAGGAATCGATTTTGCATTTGCCAGCGAGCAAAAATCACCACCCGGGCAGCAAATCATATCGGTCAATAAGCCAATATTCGGTGTTGCCAGTCCATGCGCTTTTGCTTCTTGCCAGAGCGCGAATAAGGCAGATTCCTGCACATCAGACAGCACGATATTTTGTTCATGTGTGACGCGTAGTTCGGCGAAGCTATAACGATCGGCCAGATCCGCCATAAAATCCATTTGCTCCGCAGTTGCATCACCTGGCGGTACGCCTGGCTTTTTCAAAGACAAGACTACGCTTGCATAGCCCGCAACTTTATGTGGTTTGACATTACGTTTTACCCAATTAGCGAAGGCTTTATTGTCCTGCTTATGTTGTTCATAGCTAGCATCAGTTGCAGGCAATGTGGCATAGGCGGGCGTACTAAAGTAAGACGCAACACGCTGCAATTCTTCTTTTGTCAGAGTCGCTGGACCATCCTTGATGTCAGCCCATTCCTCTTCCACTTGCTGGGCAAATATATCAGCGCCGATGGCTTTTACCAGGATTTTGATGCGCGCTTTGTACTTGTTGTCACGGCGACCGTATTGGTTATAAATACGCAGGATCGCTTCCAGGTAAGTCATCACGTGTTGCCACGGCAAAAACTCACGGATCACGCTGCCAAGTATCGGTGTGCGACCCATGCCGCCGCCAACCATAACTTTAAAACCGACTTCACCTTGCTCGTTATGCACCACCGTTAAGCCGATGTCATGCACCGCAATCGCAGCACGATCTTCTAAGGAACCATTGATGGCGATCTTAAACTTACGCGGTAAATAAGCAAACTCAGGATGGAAGGTCGTCCACTGACGCAAAATTTCTGCATAAGGACGTGGATCAATGATCTCATCCGCAGCAACGCCGGCAAATTCATCCGAGGTGATATTACGCATGCAGTTACCGGATGTTTGAATGGCGTGCATTTCTACCGATGCCAGTTCTTCTAAAATGGTCGGCGTTTCTTCCAGTGTGATCCAGTTGTACTGGATATTTTGACGTGTCGTAAAGTGGCCATAACCGCGATCGTATTTACGTGCGATGTGGGCAAACTTACGCATCTGGGTAGAAGACAACATTCCGTAGGGTACAGCTACACGTAACATGTAGGCATGGCGCTGCATGTATAAACCATTTTGCAAACGTAGCGGTAAGAACTCCTCTTCCGTCAATTCGTTCGACAAGCGGCGACGTACTTGATCGCGGTATTGAGCGATACGTTCTTTGATAATTTGATGATCGTGTTGATCGTAGCGATACATTGTGAGGTCCTAAAAAAATACGCTCAAAATTACAGTTTAAAGAACCAGCTTAGCGGCAACAATAGTTAAGGTTGTCGCTAACAGTCCACGCAAAAATTTTTCCGGTACGGCACGCGCCGCCATGGAGCCTATCGTAATGCCAGGCAATGAACCTATTAACAAGGTGCCCAGCAACTCCCAGTTGATTGATCCTAACCACCAGTGACCGACGGCAGCAATGGCAGTCAGTGGCACCGCATACGCAATGTCAGTCCCGGCAATGTGCGCAGCAGACATCCGTGGGTACAACATCACTAGCAAGGTCGCGCCAATTGCACCGGCGCCGATAGAGGAAACGGTTACCAAGGTGCCCAGCAAAACGCCAGAAACGATAGTCGCCGCAGCCAATTGCGTACCTTGCAATTGCTTCTCTGGATGGCGATTAAGCCATGCCAGCATTTTAGACTTAAACAGTAAGGCGACCACGGTCAACAGCACCGAACCGGCAATAGAATAACGAATAATCTGACCGATTTCTTTATCCAGAGCGCCAAAATGTTTCAGGCTCAGCGTAGCAATCAATGCTGCCGGAAGGGCGCCGTAACACAGCAAGCGCACCACATGCCAGTCCACTGTGCCACGTAAGCGATGGGTAAAAGTGCCGGTCGCTTTAGTAATCGACGCAAATGCTAAGTCGGTACCGACCGCAACGGTGGGTGACACGCCAAACAGCAGAGTCAACAAAGGTGTCATCAGCGATCCGCCACCAACGCCAGTCAGCCCTACCAAAATACCTACTGCAAAACCGGACGCTACATAGCCTAAATCCATACTACCCCGTTCATATCACCATGTTGAAAGTAACAGCATAGTAAAGAATCTGAGCCTTAATCCAAACTACTTAGTCTTTATTTGCTTATATGTAGTTTTGACATATGGATAGACGTTATTTGTATAAATATATTTTTAACGGTCGTTTAGAGAAAACAGATGTGCTGAGGTAGAGGTGGGCATGCAAGTTTGAGTGATGATGACTATATTTTTAAGCATACTCACATGGAGTAAATTTTTATTGTCCATACTTTCATTGGATAATTCAACGTATTTTGTATTTTTAGAGGGGAGTATATGAATTATTAAATAATAAAGCGACTCAAGAAATGATCTGTTTAAAAAATACCCAATGGTGACAAAAGACTGAAGAGAGATGACGAAGGCGTGCGATCGTTGGGTGCTGAATATCTCATGCTTTAAGTATTAGTTTTGTCGAAAAATTTTACACTTAGTTTTTTGTTCGAGAATAATCCTGACTAAGTTATTGATTTAAATAATTATTTCTTTTGGGCATGTTTATTGCTTTGAGGTAATTGTAAGACATTTAAAGTTAGCTAACCTCCAGAAAGAAAAAAATGCGTTTTTTGAATAAATTAGTAAAAAGTTTAGTATTGACCACCGGAATTGCACTGGTTGCCATCAGCAGCGCGCACGCAAGTTATATTAACTATGCAAGCCAAGCTAGTTTCTTGCAATCAGTTAATCAGGCAGAAACAGATAATTTTGCAACCTGGAATGGCGGCAATTTTGAAATTTTGAACAACGCTCAAGCTAAAGCGGCTTCTATCGGCAACATCGGCTATGTTTCTACTGGCTTCCAAAACTGGAATATCATTACCGGTGGAGGTCTTTGCTGGGGTTGCAACGGATCTGGCTATATTGATTTGACTGGAACTAATTTCGGTACAGTTAATGGCGTTTATGGTTTCTCCGTTAATCTGTCTATCAACTCCGGTTACAACGAATACATTACTTTCGGTGATAATTCCGTTTTGGCTATCACCAATCCAACTGGCTTTTATGGCATTACTTCTGACAGTTTGATCAAAAAAGTTGAATTTGCACATGCGCCAGGTCAAGCTTCGTTTGATGGCTCTGTTCAAATTAAAAACGTAACGATCGCAGCAGGTGCAGTACCAGAACCAGCAACAATGGCTTTGTTTGGTCTAGGTCTGTTGGCTTTTGGCGTAATGCGTCGTACTAAAAAATAATTGGTACTAAATTTTTAAAAAACCTGCTTCGGCAGGTTTTTTTATGGGCATTTGTAATTTGGTTTATAAATTGTCCAAAAGATGATCTTGCGATGTGTTTGGCAATAGCTAAAATTAAGCTAAGCTAGATGTATTGCTACCCATATTTACTCCAATTGGCTTAGGTAAAAGAGACTCAAAGTGAAATATCTATTCAAGTCACTGCTATCAATTGGGATGCTGTTAGTCGCCAGCGCAATCGCTGCGCCAGCCGATTGGTATAAATGGCGTAGCAAAATTGAGTCGATTGAAATTTGCTCGCAAACTTCACCCGGGGAGGGATGGACGCGTGCTGGTGGCCCGTTCAAAAATGCCCAATGTGAAAAGCTAAAACAATGAGCTTATATATTCAGATGGAATTAGAAATGTATTGAAAGTTTCTATTGAAGCGTCCAATGATGATCCGTGCACTACTTCACCCGTTTCAGGCAACTAAGTGGCAGCATCCCTGCCGGAACCGTAGTTTGATCAACACCTAGTACCGTCATTTTATCGGGCACATCTGCTGCGCCGCATACCCAAGTGACTGGCACAATGGGTGCATCTGCAACAACAGCAGGGCGCATCGTTAATACTTTGCCTTTGATCGCATTATTCACCTGATTGCCGAAGGTAATATTGATTGCGCCATCCTGTACTTTCACCTCACTCACAAAATTACTGACCATTTTATCGGCACTCGGCAAACCGGCAGCGGCATTATCAGCAGGCATTTTTTGTGTAGATGCCCATGCTGCGGCGATAGGTTTTTTTGCGACATCAGTGAGGGGGGTAATAGATTCGATTTGCTGTCGAATGACGCGCAATTGAATTGAGGGATAAGCCACAGCACCTAAGATAGCAATAATCGCGACGACGACCATCAATTCTATTAAGGTAAATCCTGAACGAGTAGGTTTCATAAATTGGGATGCTTTTTCTAAACATTGATCATAACAAGCGCGTCAGATTTTTAGCTCATTTATAGAAAATATTTTCAATCAACTTCATTCAGTTTTTCGTTCAAATGCAATGCAAATACGCGTTGCATTTTGTACTCTATGCAGCCTGCTGGACATCACAGACACTAGACAAATTTCTACCTATCGCGTACCTTCAATAATCTGGCTCGACAGGCAATTTCTCTTGGTAAGTCCACAGTATTCGTTATTCTTTTGGAGTCACGCTATGCACGCATCTGTACAAAATTCTGTTTCGCATGCCTATAAAAAAACAAAGCTAGCTGGTGCCGTATTAACTACTGCCAGCTTGTTGCTATCAGTTGCCTGGGTCAATACTGCTCTCGCTAGTGACACTAAGCCCTTGGCTAAGACATCTGCCACTACACCCGCAACTACGCCTGTAAAAGCGGTGGCTAAACCTACCATAGCAGATGTAATTAAAGCCTCTGCTGCCAGTGACTGGCGACCACTTGATCCAAACAATACCTTGTATATGGATCTGGAAAAGGGACGAGTCGTGATCGAGCTTGCACCTGACTTTGCGCCTAATCATGTGAAAAATATTGAAACCATGGTCAGAGAAGGTTTTTTCAACGGTATGGATATCGTCCGCTCACAAGAAAACTATGTGGTCGAATGGGAGGACTCTTCGGGCAAGCGTGATATGAAGAGCGCCCGTAAAAATCTGGACCCCGAATTCACTGTCAAATACGACAAAAAACTACCGTTCACTCGTTTGCCGGATGTAGATGGTTTTGCACCGCAGGTTGGTCATGTAAATGGCTTTCCGGCTGGACGTGATCCTAAAACCGGTACTGCCTGGCTAGCACATTGTTACGCTAGCGTCGGGGTTGGCAGAGATAACGAGGTCAATAGCGGTGACGGCAGCTCCTTGTATGTAGTGACCGGACATGCGCCTCGCCAGTTGGACAGAAATATCACTTTGGTTGGTCGCGTCATGCAGGGTATGGAATTGCTGACCACCTTACCCCGTGGTACTGGCCCCATGGGGTTTTATAAAGAAACCGAGACCATGACGCCGATCAAATCAATCCGTATCGCGGCTGATGTGCCAGAAGCCGAACGTACTAAATTGGAGGTGATACGCACCGATACGCCAACCTTTAAAGCCATCGTTGAGGCACAACGTAATCGTGGTGGCGACTGGTACAAAGTCCCCGCAGGCTATATTGATCTGTGCAATGTGCCGATTGCAGTGCGGGCGATGCAGTAATTAGATTGCTGATCTGGCGGAGATAGCTTGGAAGACGGGCAGGTGATGATAATAAATTAGATTGAATTGTCACCTGAGACTATTTGCTTCTCGCAAAACGTTTTCAAGCCTGATAAGCGATGTTGTATTACCCTCGCAAAATAGAGTGCTGCTATCGGTTCAATCAAGATACGCAGATAAGCAGGCTTGGCAATGATCGTGTATCGAAATCGCGCCAGGGTCTGCTTATCCCCAGTGCGGTTGAAGATCCACGAGCCTGCGAATTTTTCTAAAAACCAGGGCCCCTTAATCATCGTCACTGCAGCACGCTCTGGCGGCATCAATTGCACAAATTCGACGATCATGGACATACCTAATTTGGAATGCACTTCGACCTGTGTCCCTATTTGAAGTGCGGCACCGGCGTCGTCAACAACAGCAATTTTTTCTGGAAATGGGTCCCACTCATAGCGAACTCCATAGTCTTGCGAGACCTGATAAACCAAGTTGATCTTTGCATTGATTTCGATACTACGTTCGATAATTGTCATATTATGCCGGCCTTAAAAAAGCTAAAAGAAAAGTCTTAAACTGGTTTGTGCACCATCAACCAATACACAACCAGCAACCCGCCAAATGCCGGGAATCCCAACGCAGTCCAGATTTTTTCAAATAACCAGTAGCGGTCTGGCAATGCCAGATTGTTGCTTGCTGCCAGCGCTGCCATGTTGCGCATTTTTAGCTGCAAGCAAACTACGGGTAACCAGCAAACCGCTGCTAGCACATACAGCGCCAATGACCAGATGATCCAGCTGGAACCGAGCGGAAAACCTGCAAGCCGTATCATCCAAAAACCAGAAAGTGGTTGGATAATCACTGCAGGTGTCGTGAACCACCAATCAGCTCGGACAACCCATTGCGTCACCACAGCGATCGCTTGGACATTACCGCTGCGATTAATAAAAAATAGATAGAACGCGGTACCAAATCCGGTGCCAAACATCAGGGTCGCAGACAGGATATGCAGCGTTTTAATGGTGAGGTAGTCCATGCTATTTTCTCGTTTTTGTATTTTGTATTTTGTGTTGAGGTGGCGTTGACTGGATATGTATCCTTGTCCGTATCCTCACCCGCCATGCGCCACATGACGAACATGATTGCCAGCAAGGGCAGATTTTTGCTCAAAGGACCAAATGGGTGTGCCCAAAAGTGGGGAAGAAAAATGCTCATGATCGCTGTATATGATCCGACTAATCCTAACTGTAATAGCCACAACCATCGGCGGTCACGCAGCAATAAGGCGAGACCCAATGCCGCATCCGTCAGGCTGGCAGCGAGCAAAGTTGGCTCCTGCCACACGGTCGCTACACCGCAAGCGGCAAGCCATTGCAAACTCTCTTGGTGCGGCCAGGCAAACCAGGACACATAGGCCGTCAATAGCCACAATCCTGCCATCACAAAGCGCAGCATAGGCAAGCCCCAACTGGCTACCGCGTTTAGCTTTTGTTCTGGTCGGGTAAATAGTGCCGGATCGCGTGGTGTGTAGCCTAATAATTGCCTGATATCTGCGTCGTCTGCGGTATTGCTGCCGTCGGTGCTCTCGGTCAGCATGACGAGTGACTCTGGCGTCAACGCGCTGGTCGGATGCAGTGCCGCGATCCTTGCCACCACCTTGGCAACTGGCAAAGGTAAGTCAACAACGATTGCCGGCGCTGCCCGGATGCCACTACGGATTGCCGTCAGATATTCTGCCATGCTCATTGCACGCGGCCCTACTGTTGCCACTTCTTTTGGTGCGTTTTTACCTAGCACCACCAGTTGAACGATCGCAGCCGTCAAATCATCGATATGGATAGGTTGTACTAACGCGCGGTGCGCTAGCGGCATCGCCAGTATCGGCAACGTCGCCAACATTAAAAATAGCTGACTGCTAGCACCCTTATCGCCATAGACCAATGAGGGGCGGAGGATGCTGGCATTCAAATGACGTTGCCGCAAATCGTCTTCTGCAGCACCCTTGCTGCGCCAGTATCCGGTCGTGGCATCTGCGTTGCTACCCAAAGCAGAAACCTGGATAAGCTGACCGATGCCAAGCCGCTCGCACGCAGCAAACAAGGCGATAGGCGCAGCCCGGTGCAGCACATCAAAATCACCAGCTTTGACTTCTCGAATAATTCCCACACAATTGATGACAACATCAATATTTTTTAAATGCGGCAACCAGGCTTGTTCTGTCGTCATGCCGGCAAAATCAATCTCACGCCATTGGTAGCTTGTGGCCGACTTTGCAGATTTTTGGTCAACGGGCATCGCAGTTGGTTTGTTGCGGCTTACCGCAATCACGTTGTATCCACTTTGGAGCAAGGCCACCGCTACGTTGCTGCCTATCAGACCGGTCGCACCTAATACAAGTATGTTCATCTCTGATCCTTCTTCTTTTAGCCCCACTTTTATAATTGCAATGGATTAGCTCATTAGCTGGATGCGATTGAAAAATGCGTCGCTGACTTCGTACTTTGCATCGTCCACGCTGCCAACATATCTCGGACACCCCAGCCAAATACGCCGATGCTCATGAGACTTAATAACCATGAGGTAACGCCGTAGTGGACGTAATGCATCTGATCTGGCAATGTCGCCCAAGTCAATAAAACCGGAATCAGCAAGGCGCAATAAGCGCCACCGCCCATGCTCAGCGCCAGATGCATGACGCGCTCGGTGGCAGATAATGTGCGTGTGCGATCTTCTTCTACAAAATCCCAGGCGGTGAGCAAGACCTCAATCACTAGCACCGCTGCAAAAAGCCAGGCCCAGCTACCGTGCCATTCAACCCAGGCAAGTCCGGCAAAGACCACGGCATATAACACCTCACGCACGCCGTGGATGGCTTGCTCCAGAATGGCGCTAGGTCGTTGCGGCAAGCCTTCACGCCACTCGTGATTGATTAGTACATCCAGTGCACCTAACACACCTTGCGCCACTAAAATCCAGAGAATGCTATTCATGATGCTGCCCTTGTCAATCTGGCTTGATCTTCGCGCCATAGCCAGATCAGCGGAGGCAACATCATGACTACCGCGAACAGGTCAACCCAGACATGGTTCCAGCAATCGGCTTGTAATGAGATCAGCATGTCTTGCGGTGCCCACACGACGATCCCGATAATGAGAGCTTTCCAGGCGAAGCTGCTACGTTGCTGGTCGCCAAAATAGACCAGTGCGCCCATCCAGATCGCGGTGGATTGCACCGTCGGCCCAAATAGCGATATCCACCAAACCTGCTGGGCACGTACAGTCGCTGCGCCCGATGTAGTTAAGGTATGTAAACTATTCCAGGCATCGCCCCAGAAGGCGAGTTCTATCCCGTGATGGTAATTATTGAAAATTGATGCATTGGCGATCCAGGGCAACAAAGCACCGACCAATAAATGCATCGCGGCAGCGGCGTACATCCACCTGACCAGCCATATTCTTTTTGTGTTTTTTGGTATGGAACTCATTTTATATCTCTAATTTCTGTATAGACAGAAATAACTGGTGAAAAAAAAGCGAAAAAAAGCGGAAATAAGGCGCCGATTACAGAAACGGATTCTCTCTGCGACATACTTCCTCATTACAGGCGGGTATTTTGTATCCCAATAAGGCAGACATCCGATAACGGTTGCGGGCAAAACTGCGATATAAGCTAGACAGTGCAGGGCGCAGCAAGCGTATGCGCAAAGGTGCAACCATCCATGCACGGCCTACCAAGGTATAAGCGACCAGCATACTGTCTAGCCCAACCAACAGCTCACCTTGATCTGTCAGACTATGCAATTCCTGACCGAGTGCTTCCATCGTCACACCCAAAAAATCAGGTGAGAAATCACCGGCGGCGATATCGGTAAACGCCAGATTACCAGCGCTATCCCAAGTTTTTAATCTATGCATTTCTGCTGCGCAGAAAGGGCAATTACCATCGAAATACAGCGTTAGTTTTGGGGTACTTAGGGCGCTCATTTTAGTAACTCCTTGAGTCAAAATTGTTTCGGATGTTTTTACTTGCGCATGATTGATTCACGATGACGCTTGAGCAATTAATCATTGCTGATCAGGCGCGCCACCTTGCCACCCATTTTTAAAAAACGCTGCAAGGTTGCCGGTGGCAGATGTTTATAGTCTTCATAGGTAGCCGTCAGCATTTCCAAAAAAGCCAGCACTTGATCCATTTTCGCTTTAGTCGCCGCTTCCAATCCGGGATCGTTTTCCGCTTCCAAAGCGCATTCCCGCAATACAGTCAGGGTAGGATCAATCTCGCGGCGTTTACGCTCCTCGCTAATGACGCGGAAGATTTCCCACACGTCTTGCAAGGCCACAAAATGATCGCGGCGGTCGTCCAGCACATGAGTAATTTTTACCAGCCCCCAGCTTTGTAATTCTTTCAGGCTATTGCTGACATTAGAGCGGGCGACATTCAGCGTATCGGCAATATCCTCGGCTGGTAGTGGCTTATTGCACAGAAAAAGCAGTGCGTGGATTTGTGCCACAGTACGATTGACACCCCAGCGTGTACCCATTTCACCCCAATGAAGGATGTACTTTTGCATAGTCGGTGTCAGTTGCATGGCATTTCCTTAATTTCTGTCGTTACAGAAATAATAGAAGTATTTTCAGATCAAGTCAAAGCTTATCTTTGGTCTTTTTAATTTTGCCTAGATGTTTAGTGCTCAAGGCTTTATCCAAGCGACGGGGATCTTTGGGCTTACTATGTTGACCAGCGATACATTCACGAACGTCAGGTATCAGTTTAATTAGTAGCAATGTTGAATTACTTGGTAGGGGTATATTTAGACTGTCCATATAATGATTGGACGATAAGGCATATTTCTATAAAAATATGGGGAGTATGCATATGACGCATAGCCTGAGCATCTAATCCAGTGATGCGTCTTTCGAGCTCTGGAAATGCTGATTCGGAGACTCTAAAAATTTTATCAGCACTGTAAATTTCGTTGATAGAATCAAAACCATCTCAGATATCAATTTCACTGACTAGCTAGGTATATTGTTGTTGAGTCTGACAGAGTAAAACGGCACCTTATTCTGTTTTCCAGCCCCGACAAACCGACGATATATTTCCCCTGTTTCCATTACATACTGAAGATGAATAAACATACATCGTCCAATATATGAGCGCAGCACTCACCGCCGACGATCTACTCCTGCGCGCTCCTGTGTGGGAGGCGCTTTCGGATTTTTGGCTTGACACAGAACTCCAGGATTTTCAATTTGACCATATTGCTCGCGTCATCGCTGCTTCGCCCTATTCGATTGAAGAGGTGATTGCTATTCATAACTATGAAGTTGCTCCCGCTGTCTCCGCAAACCTGATAACTATCGCCGGAGAATGGTCAGGGTTTGACAGCGAATGGTTGAATGCCAGATGCAGATATTTTGCCTCACGCCGACAGTCGATTTGGTTTAAATCCAGAATTGCGCTGCAACTCCCGTTCCAATGGATTTTTACTGTGCGGCTTTGGAGTCAGCTTATTCCTCGGGTTCAATCAATTCGTCGTGTCGAAGCGAACTCGACACAGTTAACAAATAGGTGATCTAAATGGGTTTACTGATACTGCTATTTTTAGCTGTTATTTATGTGTTATTGGTCAGTCTGTTGATTAGCTACATTAAGCCGTGGTGGTTGAGACCGTTTGTCGCAATAATATTTATCGCCATCCCGACGGCAGACGCAGTCTATGGGCGATATCGTCTTCATCAGATGTGTAACGCCGAATCGGGATTGAAGATTTATCGTGTCGTTGACAATGTGCCAGGATTTTATAGTGCGTTTATTTCCCCCAACGAGGAATGGTTAAAAAATTATGGATATAGGTATATTGAAGGTAGCGGGCCTGGGGGGCAACTTACTAGGCTGACTCTCCAAGAGAATGGTTCTATTAGCGAGGAAATCGGTGGCGAATCAATTAGTAAATACGCCTATGGATTTAAGCATGGAAACATAACCGATATTTACTACCGAGTAGAACAAATAATATATGTAAAAGCAACAAACGAAATTTTAAGTCGGGTCGTCAATATTAGCTTCACCGGGGGTTGGGTCGAACGCTTGTTAGCGGGGCTCTACGGTGAGACTGGATCAGCAGAAAATTGCGGGCAAGACGTAGGAATAGAAATGGTTCCTCAAACACTTAAACCAATTAAACCAACAAAATAAATATTAAAAGATGACCGCTTATTTTCAATCACATCTAAAAAGGGTCACTTAAATGGGCTTACTGATATTACTATTTTTAGCCGTTATTTATGTGTTACTGGCCAGTCTGTTGATTAGTTATATCAAACCGTGGTGGTTGCGACCGTTTGTCGCAATAATATTTATCGCCATCCCGACGGCAGATGCAGCTTATGGACGATATCGTCTTCATCAGATGTGTAACGCCGAATCGGGATTGAAGATTTATCGTGTTGTTGACAATGCGCCCGGATTTTACGATCCACTAAATTCACCTACTGAAGGGTGGATAAAAAAATATGGATATAAGTATATTGAGGGTAGAGGTCCTGGAGGTCAGTTGGCTAGAATGATACTCAAAGATGACGGCGCCATTGATATGGAGATTGGTGGTCAGCCAATTAGTAAATACGTGTATGAGTTTAAGCATGGAAACATAAACGATATTTATTATCGTTCAGAACAAACAATATATGTAAAGGCAACCAACGAAATTTTGAGTCGAGCGGTCAATATTAACTACTCCGGAGGTTGGGTCGAACGATTATTAGCAGCCATCTATGGAGAGAGAGGATCAGCTGAAAATTGCGGAAAAGACGTAGGTATAGAAATCTTTACTAAAACACTGAATCCAATCCGATCAAATGCAAACCAAAATAACTGACCTTTTCCCGCACTCCAATTATTCTTCAAGCATCTAACCGTTTTCTACAGTAAGTACAGCATGCGCTTATTAATTTAACGCGCGCCCTTGTGATCTTTTTGTCCGTCATTTTTATGGCGTCCTGCAACTTCGGTTTGCTCGGCTTTTTGCTTTTGGTTTTTTGCGGCTTCCATATCGGAAGGATGTGATTTGCCGTTGTGCTGATGTTGGCTTGGTGCTTTGGTTTGCGGTTTCATGGCTTGTTCCTTTGCTGGATGAAGATGGTTTGAGGACGGGCTGTCCCTCGCCACCGTTTTTTGTGACGACCGGTATGAGCTTGTTTCAAACCGGTCATCGCATGTTGCTCAACGAGTCTGATATCAAGCGTTGCTCATATCGTTTGCACTGGGTTTGAAATGCTTTGGACTGATCCGAAATTTCGCGCGTCTGTCGCCCATAAATGCGCGTAGATCTTTAATGCTGACGTTCGAGATTTCGTGCATGCGTATCAATAATGATGCGCCAACGGGCAATCTACGATGACGTATTTTGCTAATGACTGGCGGTGCTACTTCCAGCGCTCTGGATAGTGCGGCATCGTTTTTAAAATGTAATTGGCGGATTAAAGTATCCAGTAAATTATCTGGATCGTAAGCAAATTCTGCTGCTTTTGTTTTTAATAAGTTGGTCATATAGTTCCTCTGTTGAAGTGAGTGGGTTCAGTTGCTACTTTGCTACTCTGCTGGTTTTGGTGTGACTTCCAGCTAAATCTGGTTATTCCTTAGGACTTACGCAAAACCGCCCCGGCGGCATTGCAGCGTCTCCCGTAATAAATTCGTCGCTACCTCTTGGCGGGACAATTTTGCCTAAGTCCTTCTTTATTACCGATTGTTGTTTTATAAACCTCATTTATTGCTCGCTCTGTACGATACCCAACACATAAAATTTATTTATTCCAATACGCACATAAGTTAAAAACGTAATTTACAAAATACAAAATACGCAGGCGAAAAAAATGCCCCGAAGGGCATTGGTTATTTGGGGCAATGATTTTTTGCCTTGTCATTAGTTTTTGGACCTCAACAAGGTAAATAAGAGCTTATTGCCCCGGATTGCAAACCTCGGCATGAATCGCGTTAATTTTGGCGATGACTTCATCTGACAAACGGAGTTCAAACGCATCGATATTTTCTTTTAGCTGCGTCAAATTCGTGGCGCCGATAATCGTGCTGGCGACTAACCAGCGTGAATAGCACCATGCCAGCGCGAGTTGCGCGGGCGTCATGCCGTTGGCGCGGGCGAGTTCTGCATAGCGGCGACTGGCTTCGAATACGGTCGGGCGCATGTAGCGTGGGCTCCAGGTTGCCGGGAAGCGGGTTAGGCGACCTGTTGCGTTGGCATCTTCGTTATATTTGTTGGTGAGCTGACCGAAGGCGAGCGGGCTGTAGGCTAGCAGACCGACGTTTTCGCGGAAGCAGGTCTCGTCCAGTCCTTGTTCAAACCCGCGATTGACTAGGTTGTAGGCATTTTGGATAGAGACAATGCGGTTGGCGGATTGCTTCTCGGCTTCTTTAATAAACTCACTGACGCCCCAAGATGTTTCGTTCGAGACGCCGATCTGGCGCAGCTTGCCGTCTTTGATCAGATCATTGAGCGCGCCCAGCGTGTCGGCGATGGCTGCCGAAGGACGTTCTAGCTTTGGGTCAAAAGACTTTTGGCCGAAGATCGGTGCGTTGCGGCTAGGCCAGTGTAGTTGATACAGATCGATGTAATCCGTTTGTAAGCGTTGCAAGCTGGTCTCGACTGCGGCACGGATGTTGGCAGGTGTCAGATCGGTATCGCCATTACGTATCCAGCCAAAACCGCGCGACGGACCTGCTGCTTTAGTGGCGAGAATAATCTCTTTGCGCTTGCCGGATTTTTTGAGCCAGGTGCCGATGTAACGTTCAGTCGAACCTTGAGTTTCGGCACGCGGCATGACTGGGTACATCTCTGCGGTATCAATAAAATTAATGCCGCGTTCTAATGCGTAATCGAGCTGGCTATGTGCTTCGGCTTCGGTATTTTGTTCACCAAAGGTCATGGTGCCAAGACAGATTTTGGACACTTGCAGATCGCTGCTGCCGAGTTGAGTTGTTTGCATAAGTTGACATCCTCAGAACGAAAAATTCAGAATGAAAAAAGAGATTAAGGTGCTTTCTCAACCTGAGCTAGGGTTGAGCCAAGGTTGAGCCAAGGTTGAGATAAGCATGACTTTAGCGTGATTTTGAATTTGCTTTCAGTGCTGCCGCGCATTCCCTGACTAATGCTGGGCCACGATAAATTAGGCCGGAATACAGTTGTACCAGGGCGGCGCCCGCATCGATTTTTGCCTTGGCGTCCGTGCCGGAAAAAATCCCGCCGACGCCGATAATCGGTAGTGCATCGCCTAATTCGGATTTGAGTGCGCGAATGACTTTATTCGATAATTCAAATACCGGTTCGCCAGATAATCCGCCTGCCTCTTCAGCATGTTCCAGGCCTTTTGCCGCGTCGCGGGTGATGGTGGTGTTGGTGGCGATGACGCCATCAATTTTGTGGCGCAGCAGGGCTTCGGCGATATTTTTGATTTGCTCGCTGTCCATATCCGGCGCGATTTTTAATGCCAGCGGCACATAGCGCTTGTAATGATCGGCAAGTTTTTGTTGCGCTTCTTTGAGCTGCGCCAATAAGGCGTCGACTTCGCTGGCACCTTGCAACTGGCGCAGATTTTTTGTGTTGGGCGATGAGATGTTGACCGTCACATAGCTGGCATAGGGATAGACTTTTTCCAGACAAAGCAGATAGTCTTCTGCTGCGCGTTCTATCGGCGTATCGGCATTTTTACCGATGTTAAGTCCGAGCACACCTTGCTTATCCTGATAAAACTGCGACGCCTGCACATTGCTGACAAACGCGTCCACGCCGCCATTATTAAAACCCATGCGGTTGATGATGGCATTGGCTTTTGGCAGTCGAAACATGCGTGGCTTCGGGTTGCCAGCCTGGGCGCGTGGCGTAACCGTGCCGATTTCAATCGAACCAAATCCTAGCCCGGCCAACCCATCGATATACGCGCCATCTTTGTCCAGACCTGCCGCAAGTCCAACGGGGTTGGGGAACTGGATGCCCATGACAGTGCGCGCATCATTGGCGGGTTTGGCGATTAGTTTGGTCAGACCTAGGGCGGCAGAGCGTCGTAAGGCAGACAAGGTGAGGTTGTGCGCTTGCTCCGCATCCATCGCAAACAGGACAGGGCGAGCCAAGGCGTAGAGTAATTTATCAGGCATAATTTTATTTTTTTTAGGGGAGTATTGGCAAAAAATGGTGTGGTTGTCCAGAGAATCATTGGACGTTAAAAAATACACGGGTGAGTATATGTTTCTGTCAAGGCTTATAGAAATTTGTCTCGGCGAGATGCCGCAAGGCAGCCGGGGTGATTTTGGGTAAGTCCCATCATAAAGCTTTCCACTCACCTTGTATTAAGCCGTCTAGCGGTTTGAAATTGGTCTTGTAAGCCATCTTAGGGCTGGCGGCAATCCAGTAGCCCAGATACAGATAAGGCAAGTTCAATTCTATGCATTGCTGAATTTGCCACAGCACATTGTAAGTGCCGTAAGACGCATTGCTGTCATCCGGATCGTAAAAGGTATAGACCGACGACAAGCCGTCACTCAAGATATCGATGATGCTGACCATGCGCAGCACATCTTGCTCGTCGCGAAACTCGACCAACCGCGTGTTGACACGACTTTGCAGTAGAAACTGCGCATATTGGTCACGACTATCCTGATCCATTCCGCCGCCGGCATGCCGCTGATTTTGGTAGCGATGGTAGAGCTCATAATGCTCGTGCGAATAGGTCAATGAGGCGACCCGGGCGACCAGTTTGCCATGCTTGCTGTTAGCGCGACGCTGACTACGATTGACGCTAAATTCATTGACGCGGACGCGTACCGGCGTACATGCCTGGCAGTTGTCACAATGCGGACGATATATAAATATGCCACTTCGGCGGAAACCGTTTTTGATCAGCTCTGAATACGTATCGGCATTAATGAGATGTGCCGGGGTAGCGACTTGCGAGCGCGCCTGCAAGCCATCCAGATAACTGCATGGATAGGGCGCTGTCGCATAAAACTGTATGCTGGAAAAAGGTAATTCGTTCAGCTGTGTCACGGCATTTTTACCATTACGTTTTTGATCAGATCATTTCAAGCTTATTTGGTAAATAACTTTTCAGTCGTCCAATCCAGGATGGGCGGCATTGCTATCGCTTGTTGCAAGTGAAGAATAAATTCGCTGCGAGAGATCAGTTTGGCGCCCAAAGACGCTAAATGCGCAGTCTGTTGCTGGCAGTCTATCATTTCCACATCGTTTTTACGTAAGAAAAATACCAGGTGCGCCAGAGCGATTTTAGAGGCATCGGTGACCCGTGCAAACATCGACTCACCATAGAACATGCGACCGATGCACACACCATACGCACCGCCGACCAGTTGCTCGTCTAGCCAGACCTCGGTCGAATGGGCAAAGCCCCGCTGATGCAATCCCACATAACCGGCGATGATGTCTTCTGATATCCAGGTACCGCTTGAGATGCCATCGCCATCTCTGCGTGGATCGGCACATGCCCGCATAACTTCTTCGAATGCGCTGTCGAAGCGGATTTCCCAGTGCGAATCTTTGGAGATTTTTTTAAGGGTCTTTTTTAGGCTGTCAGACAATTTAAAATCGCTGACTTTCAAGACCATGCGCGGATCGGTTGACCACCATAAAATAGGCTGACCTTCAGAAAACCAGGGAAAGATACCGTGCTGGTAAGCATTGAGCAGACGTTCTGGCGATAAATCTGCACCGGCCGCCAGTAAGCCAGCCGCGCCATCAATCTCCAGCAGTGCGGTTTCTACTTCCGGAAAAGGGGTGTCAGTATCTAGCCAAGGGATCATGCTGCTTGTTTGCTTTGATTTGCTTTAGTCATGCTGGTAGCTTACGGAGAGTTTCACGCGATTCTAAGGCTTTTAACATTATCAATAGTACGGTACCAATCGACAAGGCGCCAGCCGCCAGATATAAACCCGATGCGTAACTACCTTGATGTAGTGCGAACCAAGCGGTAATAATAGGCGCGATGATTTGTGCTACGCCATAAGATATCGTCATTTTCCCCATCATTTTTGCCGGACGCGTTGGATAGTAACGTCCTGCCATCGTCAATACCAGGCTTACCATCCCAATAAAAGTACCGCCAAACAGTAATGCGCCGACGACCGATGCAGCGAGCCCACCCACCATCACTGGCAACAAAATACCGATGATTTGCAATACGGCCGCTAGGATCAGCGCATTTAGATCACCGGTCCGGCGCGCCATCAGATCCCACAGTATGCAGGCGGGCGTGGCAGCAAGACCAATCACCAAAAATATCATGGTTCCTTTACCGGCCAGCCCGGGCAAGTGGTCAACAATGGCGACGATAAACGTCGCACTGACAACGTAACCGACACCAGTGCAAAAATAAGCCGCCATGAATAATTTTAAAAATAAGCTGCTGGGCGGGTGGTCTTCCATCTTTTGGCCAGAATTGGTCAAGCTGCTGCTATCCGGCGCGGGCAGCCAGCGTAATGCAGGGACTAGCAAAAGGCAGCCGATAATAGCAAAAGCAAACCATTGTTCGCGCCAGTCTAGCCAGTGACTCATTACCGCGACTGCCGCCGCGCAGCCAGCAATACCAATTCCAAGACCAGAAAAATGTATACCCAGTTCGCTACGATGATTGTGGCGGATCAGCCAGTTTAAAATCAGTCCTGTCCCTAGCAACATGCTGGCGGCGCTGCATAAACCTGCCACATAGCGAGAAATCGCCCAAACGGCAAAATGATCACTCAGCCCCATCAGGATCGTACTAAGTACGGCAAATACCATGCCGATCCGGTACAGCCGGTCTTTCAGTCGCAAGTCGCTGATCTGCGAGGCAATTAAAGCGCCGCTCAGGTAGCCGGCGTAGTTGAGTGCCGCCAGCCAGCCGGCTTCAGATACCCCGAGTCCGGCTTGCTTTTGCATGATGGGTAGCAAAGGTGTGTAGGCAAAGCGTGCCACGCCAACCGCTAAGATCAAACTGAAAATACCAGCGCTGAGTACCTTAAGACGTTCTGCCTGTTGCTGCATAGTTTACCTATGTTGGGTAATTCTACGAACGCGTGATATATCGGGTTATGCATCGAGTGATGCATTGCGCGTTGTATTGGATAGTAAAAGTAAAATTATTATTCACTCAGAAAGTTTAAGTGATGAATTGTTTTGATCTGGGTCGGTTATCACCAACGCAGATTTGTGTGGGTTTAGCTTTTAATTGTTGGGCATCGTCAGTCACTGCGCATAGGTTTGAAAATGTCATGCTCATGCAACGTATATTGGCCGCCTGACTCGAGCTTGGCAAAATCCTCAAAGAAGAACTTGAGCGTATGGCTTACAGTGGGGAAGGCGATGTCCTTCCAGGGAATATCTTTTTCTGCAAACAGAGCGACTTCCAAGCTTTCTACACCTGCCAGATAATCTAAGTCTAATAGCGTCGCCCGATAAAACAAGTGCACTTGATGCACATGTGGCACGTTGAGGATTGAAAACAATTCATGCAATTGAATATGTGCACCGGCTTCTTCTTCAGTTTCCCGCTGCGCAGCCTGGGCGGTGGTCTCGTTATTTTCCATAAAACCTGCAGGCAAGGTCCAGTAGCCACGACGAGGTTCTATGGCTCTTTTGCATAGCAGGATTTTGATTTCACCGTCTTGCTCCCAGACTGGAATGGAGCCAACTACCATTTTCGGATTTTGATAATGGATTGTTCCGCAGGCAGGACAAACAAAGCGTTCACGCGTGTCGTCAGCAGGAATCTGGATTACAACAGGGGTGGCGCATTCGGAGCAAAATTTCATGGCACAGAAATATAAAAGAATAGACGATGGGATGATGTTGATAACCAATTTTTAAGGAGTGTATCACCGTCAGTCTCGATGTTCTTCATTCATGAAATTGAAACAGAAAGTGGCAAATTTTGTCTACATCTGAATTGCGTGAAAAATGGTTTTAAAGTGCTGGCAACATCGACGATGCTCTTATAAATCCAAGATAGGCATTGCGGACAAGAGCAAAATCGGATATAGTGTTGTTCTCAGACGCGGGGTGGAGCAGTCTGGCAGCTCGTCGGGCTCATAACCCGAAGGTCGTAGGTTCAAATCCTGCCCCCGCAACCAATAAAATCAAAGGCTTACAGAATTGCTGTAAGCCTTTTTGCATTTAAAACGATTTATTGCTGCAATTTTGCTGCACTTCCGTTTGAAATGCCGGTGTCTATACCCTGTTCCTCAACCTCAATTGGAGCAGAAGTATGGCAACAATCAATAAACGCGGTCCGTATCAATATCAAGCCATTGTCCGGTGCAAAGGCTATCCAACCCAAACACGCACTTTAGAAACCATCAAAGCAGCCAACGACTGGGCCAGAGACGTCGAGGCAAAAATGCGACGTGGCGAGTTTAGCGACCGTTCAACCGCAGAAAGTACGACTCTCGGCGATGCACTAGAACGCTATCGCTTGGAAGTAACGCCCGCTAAGCGCGGTCATGTCAAAGAAAATTACCGTCTGTTGCAGTTGATGCGACACCCTCTGGCTTTACGTCCACTCGCCAGCCTACAAAATGTCGACTTTTCCACTTACCGTGACCAGCGACTAAAAGAAGTCGCTCCGAAGACAGTACAACTAGAACTTTCCGTATTCTCTGCTGTACTCAATACAGCCCGTCGTGACTGGTCAATTTCGGTAGCCAATACCATCACCGATATTCGCAAACCAAAACTCCCCAGAGGCCGCTCCCGGCGTCTGGTTGGCGATGAAGAGATACGCCTGTTTGATACTGCTCGTAAGAGGGAATCATCTGACCTAAGTTTATTAATCGTACTTGCTATCGAAACTGGTATGCGTTGCGGAGAAATGGTGTCCTTAACTTGGGATCAAATCGACCTAGCTCATCATTTTATTCATTTGGATATGACAAAAAATGGGACTGCTCGGGATGTGCCCTTGTCAGTCACTGCAGAATCTGCTCTGCGCAGTGCCCAGCAACATCTACATGGCCGATTGACGGGATTCCAGGCAACGGATGGCGTTACTGCGGCATTTAGTCGGCTATGTCGACATGCTGACATAACCAATTTACGTTTTCATGACCTACGCCATGAAGCGGCGTCCAGATGGGCGAAAGTATTACCCGCAGCAACGCTGGCAAAAATCTTTGGCTGGAAAACCTTGCAAATGGCGATGCGCTATTACAACCCTACTGCTGCTGAGTTAGTCGCAGCTATCCGTCAAAAGACAATACATTAGCTTTCTTCTTTTTAGGATAAGTGCCGAAGAGAGATTCAAACTTTTCTCATTGAGAAAACAAAACCAAGCCAATGAATATTGGCTTGGTTAGTTGAAATAATCAGGCAACCAACATCTGTAGTTCTGCCAGCGACTCAAATTGATCAGGCTTAAGTTCAGCGCGGTCGATTGACGTAGCACGTATTTCTACCGCTTTCCCGTTCTGTAATGACACCACGCGCTCCGCACTGGCAATTGTCTCTGGTCGATGTGCAACCATAATGCGAGTCAAGTTCAGCATGCCCAATGCGTGATTGACCTTTTGTTCATTCTGTACATCCAGATGGCTCGTGGCTTCATCTAATGCCAGAATCTTGGGTTGTTTGTACAAGGCACGCGCTAGCAAGACTCGCTGCTTTTGCCCTCCTGACAAACTACTACCCATGTCCCCAACCAAGGTCTGATAACCCATCGGCATGGCCGCAATATCCTCATGAATTGCCGCCTGTCTAGCACAGTGCTCGACCTGTTCTTGCTTGGTATGTGCATCAAAAAAACTGATGTTGTCCTGAATCGAGCCGGCCATCAATACATCATCTTGCATCACAGTACCAATTAGCTTGCGATAGGCATTTATACCTAATTGCTTAGTCGGAATATTATCAATCAAGACCTCACCCTCAGTGGGTTTAAGCAAACCTAGAATGATTTTGCATAAAGTCGTTTTGCCACAACCGCTAGGGCCAACCAGAGCAATGCTTTGTCCTGCAGGAATGGTCAGATTAATCCCGTCTAACACCCAAGGCTCCCCCTCGGCATAACGAAATTTCAGGTTTTTAAGTGTAATCGTTGGCTGTATGCGAGACATATCGGTTTCTTGTACGGTATCGATTTCAGCTTCTTCCAAGACGATATCGGCTAAGCGCTCGCTATGCAGTCCTAGCATTTTTAGGTTGACTACCAAGTCAATGACGTTAAAGAAACGACCTGAGAAGGTGCTGGCGTAACTAGAAAAAGCCATTAGCATCCCAACCGTCAAGACGTTCTGCATGACTTGTCCAGCGCCGATATAAAACAAAGCCAGACTCTGAATACCAAATAAGGTGGTATTAGAAATCTTGAACAATATCGACATCTTCTGCGTCTTGATATCGCGGTTTTGTACATCCATTTTAAGATTAAGCCAGCGGGCACGACGCTCTTCTTCCCGTCCAAATAATTTCAGCGGCGAGATCGCACGGATAGTTTCTAAAAAATGGCTACTCTCTTTGGAGGACAAGACCAAACGTTCTTGCGAAGCCTCGCGAAATGGTTGATAAAACACCCAGCGTAATACGGCATACACCAAGACAGTGACAATTACCAAGGCAGATAACTTCACGCTATATAACAACATCATGCCGAGTGCCAGCAAGGCCATCAGACCGTCTAAGGCACTCTCCACAAACAGACTCGTCAACGTACTCTGGATCGCCCCAATACTGCCAAAGCGAGAGACCACGTCACCCAGATGACGCTTCTCAAAAAAAGAGACCGGTAAATGCGTCAGATGCGCAAAAACTCGAGCACTCCATTGAAAACTGATATCCATACTCCAGCGCATCAAGAACCAACTACGCGCCAGACTGATCGCGGTTTGAGTCACCATTAGTAAAGCAAAGCCAATGACCAGCACCGTCAGTAACTCGCGGTCGCCACTGACAATGACTTCATCCACCACAAATTGATTAAACAGCGGGGAGGTAATCGCAAAGATTTCTAACGCCAGCGCTAGTACCATGACTTGCACAATGGCGCGACGCAGGCCAACGATGTGTCCGGTTAAATCTCGGATAGCAATCTTTTTACGCTCGTCTTTGGGCTTAAAGCTCGCACTTGGAGACAATTCACAAGCAACACCAGTAAAGTGTGCCGACGCCTCTTGCAAAGCAACACGACGCTCACCTACTGCGGGGTCAAGCAAAATCAAAGTCACTTTGCCTTGCCAATTTTTAGTAATCTTTTTTAAGACGACGAAGTGATTTAAGTTCCAATGCAAAATGCACGGCAACGCTAACTGATCTAATTCATCCAACTCCAGGCGCAATGGTCGTGTGGACAATTGCATTGCCGACGCATGGCGCATCAATTGAGCTAACGTCGCTCCTTTAAGACTGATCGAGAATTGACGACGTAAATCTGCGAGATCAGTGTGGTAGCCGTAATGGCTTGCGACCATGGCTAAGCAAGCTAAACCGCATTCGCTCGATTCTGTTTGGAGGAGGGATTTCATGTAGGATAATTTAGATAGCTTTGCAGAAATTATTTATTGATTACGCTAACATTAGCGTACTTTATCAACAAAATTCCAGAAGCACATACCAAGGTAATATAAGGAAAATAACTGTTATTTATAATTGACGGCAATAAAAAATCTTTAGGGGTTAATACAATTAAATTTTCTAAAATATGGGTAAAAATGGGATAAATAATATGTTTAGTTTTTAAATACACGATAGCCAACACTATTCCCATAAAAAAATGACTTATTGCGCCTAGCCAGTCAAATCTGAAATTCGCTTCATAAAAATTAGTGTAGTGTGCCAAAGCGAATAGAAAGGCACTGATTAACACTGCTTGGATACTCGAGCATTTTTTTAAAAGTGCATTGAGAAGAAGTTTTCTAAAAAGAAGCTCCTCAAATATGGGAGCGAGTGATATTGCAGCGATAGAATCATAAACATCAGCTTGTTCCCACCACCGAGAATAAGATATCGCGAATGAGGAGTGATAGATATTCCGAATTTGGAACAAGCCAAAAAATAATCCCCAATTCAATGCTCCTAAAAATAGAGAGAATGATGTATTTTTTATAATGGATGAACAAAAATTTGAGCTGAGCTTGTGCTTCATTAAATGTCTTCGAAAATAAGTGTGAACTTTTACTGCAAAAACTGACTTTGATTTTATATTCCGCCCATGTATTTGATGTATCCATGGGCAGACTAATATTTAATACATTACTACATACTTACGTTACTATTACAGAGCCAGCAATCCTACGATTACCCTGATTGCTACCCCGGTAAAACCAGCGCCTGGCACTCTCCCTAAAGGTAGTTCTTCCGGACGTTGAGGTGCCGTAGCGCTTGGCCCACTGGCATAGCTGTCGCTGGCGTAGCATGCATTTCCTGTGAACATCATAGGATCAATTGCTTTAACCAAGCCTGTACCCTGTCCTTGAATTACTACAGTCTGCGTTTCTCCGCCGCTTACTGTACAAACTTCATTTAAAAAAAGTGTTCTCATTTTCATTACTCCATTTAATTTCTAATTGAACTGAACCGGTCAGCCCTTCCGTAATCACCAAACCATATCGTTGCGCACCGCTCTGATTAAGCTAAATTTTTATACCAAATACCGTATTTCTATTGGACTTGTCCATTGCCAATAATTGCGATCAAGACAACCCAAAACTTAAGAGGCTTACTTGCAGAGCTCAGTTTTCATAATCTTGAGAGGTACGACATTTTCTTTGTTGAACACATTCCATTTATTCCGGCGCTAGATTTTTTTCTAAAAATTTTTCTACATGACTCCAGAAATCAACACGATTTTTAACAAGCTGCCAGCCGTGACCTTCATCGCTGTACTGTATCCATTCAACTTGCGTGTTGGTCGAGGCAATTGCATCGCGGAAATTTTTTCCGTGTTTAATCGGCACTCGTCGGTCTGCCCCGCCATAAGCCATCAGTAAGGGTTGTTTGATCTGACCCGCGATATTGACCGGTGAGGTCGCTCTTAACTGTGCTGCGTCATTGACTTTGTCGCCGATCATTACTGGCATGCCATATTTTTGCCATTCTTCCGACATGTCGTTTTCCCAGCTTGACTCGAACATTAGATTGATATCTGTGACGCCGACCCACTCGAAACCACAGCGAAATAATTCAGGATTTTTGGCGAGTCCCATCAGCGTTGAATATCCGCCATAGCTAGCGCCGGCAATGCAAATACGCTTGGAATCAGCATAACCATTAGCGATTGCCCAGCGGGCGCCATCGGCGATATCTTCTTGCATCTTTAAGCCCCATTGCTTGAAACCAGCCTCAAGATGTTGAGTACCAAACCCCTTGCTGCCACGGAATTCAGGCTGCAGTACGGCGTAACCCCGCGACGCGAGGAATTGCACTTCAGGATCCCACCCCCATTGGCTGCCGCGAACATAGGGGCCGCCATGAACGAGCACAATGAGTGGCAGATTTTTTTTGTCATGCCCTACTGGCAAAGTTAGATAGGCAGGAATTGACAAGCCATCTTTTGCTGAATAATGCACAAACATTTGTTTGGACATCTCTTTAGCATCAATGTCGGGGCGGGATTTACCTATTCCCGATAGCTTGCCGGTATCTCGCTTGTAGAGTAAATAGCTGATTGGCTGGGTATCAGAGAACGCAGAAATGACAACATAGGTCGACGCACCGCCGCGTGGAAAAGAAAGGCGATTGATCGTACCGGGTAACAAATCATCAATCTTTTTTTGAACTTCTTTCAGTTCAGGATCTAGCCAGGTGGTACCGCTGGCATCGGTAAGGTGGTGGACGCCAATAACGCGGTTTTTCTTTTCATCAATAATCAAAGAACCTGAAAAATCGTAACCGTCTAATTTCACCAGCGGTTCTTTGTCCATCGTATTTTTGGCTAAATCATATTGATACAACGAGGATGTATCATTTCCAGCATTGCTGATTACGTAAAGCTTACCGTCTGGCGTAAAACTGAGCGGCGTGAAACCCTTTGGATCAAATTGTGAGAATTCAGTTAATTTGTGCCATTCGGTATCTTTAGGATCAAGGTAATAAATAGTGTCTATGCCCCTACTATTTTTTACAGCAATACGCGGGGTTCCGCTCTCGTCTATTAGCCAATTAGTAGGGCTGTCTGGACCAGAATAATTTTTTGATTTGCCGGTTTTAGTATTCAATCGCAGCAGTTTTACCGCTTTCACATCCTGAATGTTGCTAAAGGTGAATTGACCAACAAACACATCATCACTTTGTTGACTTTTATCCGTTGATATCAGCCAGGTGTAACCTGTTAATTTCTGTGATTGAATATTAGATCCAGTCGTCCGAGGTTCACCAGGAAAGGGACTCGCTAGCTCGATACGGTCGGTGCCATCACGATTCACCGCAAACAATCCAGGAAAGAAACGCAAATCACGCTGTGCCACATCATGGAAAGCAGCGCTGTAAACTAGCCGCTGGCTATTCACCCAGTCGTAAGAACCGACGTCGGCGTTTGAAAAGCCTGCAACAATTTTTAGAGCCATGCTATCTAAATCCATTGTAAATAGCTGTAAATAGCCGGTACTTTGAGATTCGATGAGCATTGCGACGATTTTTCCGTCAGGGGAGATTGTTACTTTTTGCATTGCGGCATTGGTGAAAAACGACTCAATTTTTGGTTTTTCGGCAGCAATTGCAAACGTGTGAGAGCTAAAAGCTATCGTGATAGCAATTTTCAAGAAGTAGGAGAAAACGTATTTGATTGGGGAATTTTGCATAATTTTTATATTGAAATAGTTATTAACCATATGGTGTTCGTTTAATTGTTGGAGACTGGTAAAAAATATTTGGTAGTCAATTCCCTCGATTAGTCACTGCCAGCACTGGCTCTGCAATCCATTCCCAAATCTTGCGTTTGTCCTGCAATATGTCTGCCTCTAGGGTCATACCTGACTTTAGATTTTGCACTTGTCCGTAGGCATCTATTGTTTGTTTTTCTAGTCTGACTTTGATTCTGTACAAGGCTTCATTACTGTTGAAGCCTTGAATATTCTGCTGGGCGTTACTCAAAATCGTACTGGCTAAATTAGGGGGTAATTCATTTGGTGCGAATGGAGTGTCGCTAATGTCGGTAACGGTGCCTTTTTGCAGTCCAAATTTTTGGTAAGGGTAGGCTTGATAGCGGATCAGGACTTGCTGTCCTTTGGCGACGAAACCTGCGGTGCGGCTGGGTGCGTAGAGATGAACTTCTAGCGGCGCTGTATAAGTCGTCTTTGTTGTGTCTAGTGTGTCTGTTGTCTTCGCTAACTTGGAGGATGAGGGTATTAATGTTGCCAATACCTGTCCTGCGTTAATGGTTTGGCCTATTTGACTGGTCAGTGTGGTGATGGTGCCTGCTTGGCTGGCGGTGATCAGATTCGTTTTACGATTGTTATTTTCTGCGATTTCTTGTTGCAGGCTAGCGACCGCTCTTTGTAGTTGTGCCTAGTCAGTTGCTAAGCTATTAGCCTGAGCATTCAGCTCTGCTTGCATAGCAAGTTGATTAGCCTCTAGCTGCAACTTATTGCGACGTAGGGTTGACAAATGAGTATCGACATCAATCATGTCTTCTTGTTTTTGCTGGGTCTGAGCCGCCGATACATAGCCATTATTTTGCAGCGTTTGGAATTTAGTGACACTGTCTTGGGCCAGGCTATGGCGACGTTGGGTGAGGACAATTTCTTGTTCTAGTTGACTGGCTTCGGTCGTAAGGTTATTCAACCTTTGAACTAAAGCCTGTTTCTTTTCTATCGCTTGGGCTGTGCGCAGTCTTTGTTCCGCTTCCAATGTCTGCCGACGGGTGGCGAGTTGTTGGGCAACCAAAGCGGTGATTTCGCCTTTATCTCCCTGGCGTTCAGTAGAAAGCTCGAACAGTATTTGACCTGCACTAACAGTTTGCCCTTCTATGACGTGACTGTTGACTAATAAACCTGCGTTGGGCGCGCTGATGCTGATACTGCCGCCAATCGGCAGGGTGATGCCTGTGACGCGGGCTTTTTTGGTGACGTTACCCAATGTGATAAAGGCGATGAGAATCATCGTGACGATCAAAGCAACACCAGCAATCAGCCAAGCCGAAATCGGTCGTGCCAAACGGATAGCGCCTAGCCATTGTTGACTGTGACTTGCTGTTACTTCCAGACGGAACAAGGGTTGACTCTGTGATATTTGTTCTTGGTACGACATGGATATAATTATCTTTAGGGTAATTAGTTATCTTTTTGAATTGCTAATTTAATCATTAAAATATTTATATATAGCTAATTATTACAAATACTTACAAGTGTTTATTTATTCTTGCTAATTACTTATTAACCATCTAAATAAAAGCTCTAATAGAGACCATGATTTTTTACGAAGCTAATTCATATTCATTTGCAGAAATAATCAGACGTGCTGGTTCTGAAACCACTGCTCAATCGTCTCTTCAGACCAAGCCAAAGACCGCCCAGGATTATCTGGGGGCGACACTTTGAGCGCCGTGTAAATACTATCAAACAGTACTTGTACCGATACATCATCGGCATCCCTTCTGTTTTCAGCAGCCTTTAATGCAGACCAAATCATGCATTTAAGTTGATATCGCTGTTGGTTAATCCCATAAAATCCTGGCCGTTTCTGCTGGTACGCTAACCATATGAGGATGGAATTTGCCACCTGTGGAGTGAGCTTTTTGTGGCTACTCAGAAAGCGCCCAATCAATTCATTCGCCAATGCTTTGGCTTCATTAAAGGATTCTTTACTGATGACCCATGTCAAATGTCGACCGCCGCTACTCATTATCTCTTGACCATCCTCATCGACTAACATCTCGCCTTTGCGGTTCTTCGCTACATGCTTGCGGTGTTCAAGCTGCGTCAGTTTATAAATACGGGAGGTCTCCCAGCCGTCATGTTCGGTTCGTT
>NZ_JBEONQ010000013.1:0-110761 GCF_040544445.1 Undibacterium sp. GrIS 1.8
TTACAACGGGCAGTCAATCAACTCAATCATCGCCCTAGGAAATGCCTCGGCTATCGAACGCCGTTTGAGGTTTTTTATAATTTGGATATACTCCCCCTAAAACTTACCTCCCGTTGCTCTTCGTAGCTGAATCCGCCCTCGTCAGTATTTAGAACTGGTCTTCCGACATCGCTAATACACCAGCACTGCCATCAACAATGGAACTACGCAAACCTTGCGCTGCCGACAAAATATGGTCTGCGAAAAAACGAGCAGTTGCAATTTTCGCTTTATAAAAACTGGCATCGCCGTCACCAGCTTGCAATTTCTGCTGAGCAACCAAAGCGGCACGTGCCATTTGCCATCCACCTAATACAATACCTGCCAATTTGAGGTAAGGAACGCTACCTGCAAATACAGCTTTAATATCTGACTTAAAGTTGGCAGCAACATAGCTAACAACCTCTTCTATTGCGTCAGCACCAGCCAGCAATTGACGCTGAATGGCGACCAGGTCATCCGACTGCACCGCCGCCAATTCTGCCGCCGTTTTACGCACTTGTGCGATGATCCCTTTTGCTGTCGCGCCGCCATCACGGGCGGTCTTACGGCCAACTAAATCATTTGCCTGAATTGCGGTAGTGCCTTCATAAATCGTCAAAATCTGTGCATCACGGTAGTGTTGTGCCGCACCGGTTTCTTCAATAAAGCCCATACCGCCGTGTACTTGCACGCCAGTCGAGGTGACATTCAGGGACATCTCGGTTGACCATCCTTTGACAATCGGTACCAGGTATTCGTAGAAAGCGAGATTGGTTTTCCGCACGGCCTCATCACCATGGTGATGAGCTGCATCACTTGCAGCAGCCGCCACATAAGCTAAAGCACGAGCGCCTTCCGTTTGCGCTCGCATCGACATCAGCATGCGACGCACATCAGGGTGATGAATAATCGTGACAGGGCCGGCAGAGCCTGCCAGATCGCGCGATTGCACACGTTCTTTGGCGTAGCCAACGGCTTTTTGATAAGCGCGCTCCGCGATCGCAATACCTTGCATGCCAACGCCGAAACGTGCGGCATTCATCATGATGAACATGTATTCCAAGCCACGGTTTTCTTCACCAACCAGAGTACCGATGGCGCCGCCATTATCGCCAAATTGCAACACCGCAGTCGGGCTGGCTTTGATCCCCAGTTTGTGCTCTATCGAGACACAGTGCGCATCATTACGGGCACCCAAAGAACCATCGGCGTTGACCATAAATTTAGGCACAAGGAAAAGAGAAATTCCTTTAACACCTTCTGGTGCATCTGGTGTGCGCGCCAGTACCAGATGGACGATATTTTCTGCCATATCGTGCTCACCATAGGTGATATAAATCTTGGTGCCAAAAATCTTGAAAGTACCGTCGCCTTGCGGGACAGCTTTGGTACGAACCATCGCCAAGTCCGATCCAGCTTGAGGCTCGGTCAAGTTCATCGTGCCGGTCCATTTACCAGCAATCAGGTTCTCTAAATACAGCGCTTTTTGAGTATCACTACCAGCAGTCAACAAGGCCTCAATCGCGCCATCGGTCAGTAGCGGACACAATGCAAATGAGATACTGGCGGAATTGAGCATTTCGATACATGGCGTAGCGACCAACTTAGGTAATCCTTGTCCACCAAATTCTGTTGGATGCTGCACGCCTTGCCAACCCGCCTCACCAAACATTTTAAAAGCTTCTTTAAAGCCTTTGGTCGTAAAAACCTGACCTTCTTTCCAATAACTTGGCGCTTGATCACCTGCCCAGTTTAATGGTGCAACCACTTCACCGGTAAACTTGGCATTCTCTTCCAGCACAGCCTCTACTGTTTCTGGCGTCGCGTCTTCGCAACCAGGCAAAGCGTTGACTTCAGCTAAACCTGCCAACTCGTTCATTACGAACAGCATATCCTTCAGGGGCGCAACGTAGCTCATATTCACTCCAAATTCACTCAAAAAAAGGACAGGATATTCAGGATCATCACAAACCTGCTTACCCTGCCCTATTTATATAGAAAGATTAAATGAGACGATTCTGCGATCGCCACATTCATATCGATTTAATTCTGTTGCTGCCAATTTAAACTGATATCACCGTAGCCCAACTTAACCCAATTCAGTAACCAATTGCGGAACGATATCAAACAAATCACCAACGATGCCGTAATCGGCGACTGAAAAGATCGGTGCTTCAGGATCTTTGTTGATCGCAACGATGACTTTCGAATCTTTCATACCGGCCAGATGCTGAATCGCGCCTGAAATACCAACGGCAATGTATAGCTGTGGCGCTACAATTTTGCCAGTCTGACCAACTTGCCAGTCATTTGGCACGTAACCAGCATCCACTGCCGCACGGGACGCGCCCATTGCTGCACCTAGCTTGTCTGCCAGAGGCTCCAGCACCTTAAACGCATCCGCAGAACCCATACCACGACCACCAGACACAATAATTTTAGCTGCAGTTAATTCAGGACGATCTGACTTTGCCAGCTCACGTGATACGAAAGCCGACTTACCAGAATCAGCAACCGCAGCAATCGTCTCTACCGCAGCAGAACCACCAGGTGCAGCGGCATCAAAACCGGTACTACGCACAGTGATTACTTTAATCGCATCAGTCGATTGCACAGTGGCAATCGCATTACCGGCATAGATTGGACGCTCAAAAGTGTCTGGAGAATCTACCTTCGTAATTTCAGAGATTTGCGATACATCCAGCTTAGCAGCGACGCGCGGCAACACGTTTTTACCGTAGGCAGTCGCTGGTGCCAGGATGTGGCTGTAAGCAGAAGCGATTGCAAGTGCTTGCTCTGCAATATTTTCGGCCAAACCATCGGCAAAATGCACTGCGTCTGCATGTAATACTTTACTCACGCCTGCAATTTGCGATGCAGCTTGCGCTACGGCTGCAGCATTGAATCCTGCGACCAGAACATGAACGTCGCCGCCACATTGAATCGCTGCAGTAATCGTATTTAAGGTGCTGCCTTTGAGGCTAGCGTTGTCGTGTTCAGCTATGACGAGTGTAGTCATGATGTTTTCCACATTGATTGAGGTGACGTAATCGTCTGCCCCAAAGATTATTCTTAAAGATAAAAAGCTTGGGTCCAGCTTAATCTCGCTTGATACCGGATTAGCCCAATACTTTGGCTTCGTTCTTCAGCTTGGCGACCAGTGTTGCAACGTCAGGTACCTTGATGCCAGCAGAGCGTTTAGCTGGCTCAACGACTTTCAGTGTTTTAACGCGCGAGGCAACGTCCACACCTAAATCAGCAGGCTTCACATTATCCAGCTGTTTTTTCTTCGCCTTCATAATATTAGGTAAAGTCACATAACGTGGCTCATTGAGCCGCAAGTCGGTAGTGATGATCGCTGGCAAAGTCAGAGACAAAGTTTCCAGACCGCCGTCAACTTCACGCGTGACAGTTGCTTTACCATCTGCAATAGTAACCTTGGAGGCAAACGTTGCTTGTGGCCAGCCCAGCAAAGCCGCCAACATTTGACCGGTTTGATTGCAATCATCATCAATCGCTTGCTTGCCGAGAATGATCAATTGCGGTTGTTCTTTGTCAGCCAAGGCTTTGAGCAATTTAGCTACGGCCAAAGGCTGCAACTCTGCGTCACTTTCAACCAAAATACCGCGATCAGCACCGATTGCCATTGCTGTACGCAGTGTTTCCTGGCATTGCGCTACGCCGCAAGATACCGCGATCACTTCGGTAACGACACCAGCTTCTTTCAAACGCATGGCTTCTTCTACCGCGATTTCATCGAAAGGGTTCATCGACATTTTGACGTTGGCGATATCCACGCCGCTGCCATCGGATTTGACGCGTACTTTGACGTTATAGTCGACGACACGCTTGACTGGTACCAGGACTTTCATAGTTCTGCCTTTGTTGAGATTAAGCTAATTTTTGAACGGTAAATGATACTACGTGCTAGCAACAATGTTGTTGATCAATATTATGTAGATTTGGTGCAGCTAGCCTTACAAATTGAAGTGAATCTGATTGAAACTTTGATTTAAGCTTTAATGAGACTGCTAATGCTATCAATTATAAGACCAAACACTTAGAGAGTGCTTAATTTAGCACGATCGTTCTTTTCAAGCCACTTTAGCAGTAGAGCGTCGTATCTAAAATAGATTCAGGCTAAAACAACGGGTCAGACAAAATAAAAAAGCCCGCAATAGAGTGCGGGCTTTTAAAAATGGTTTTCTCTTGGCTATCAACCAAATAATCTTATTTTATTTACACTTATTTGCGTTTAATAAAATATTCATATTCCGCGCCACCTTCCAAATGCGATAACAGCTCGTTACCGGTTTGCTTGGAGAAAGCTTTGAAATCACGTACAGAGCCAGGGTCTGTTGCCAGTACATGAAGAACCTCGCCAGTGATCATATCGGCCAAGGCTTTTTTCGTTTTTAAAATTGGAAGCGGACAATTCAGCCCACGCGCGTCCAGTTCTTTATTGAATTGCATGATTTTTCCAGTAGCGGGAATAAACAAATTTGAACAACAACTAAAGTCTATAACTTTGCACCAATTCTACCGGAAAATTAATCAAGATGGTGCAACGCAGCAACGGAACCACAGATTCCACATAGTTTGACAATCGTTTGCACAATTTTAGTGAGTATTTGTTGCGGATTGATCACTCAAGCGCTGCCCCAATCAGCAAACACCGGTTCTAATCCTTTAGATCGCATCCAGTCAGCCATAGCGTACCCAGTGCCTGCATGCCAAGGACGTAATCTGTCGGGTTGTACTAAGCGATATTCCAACAACTCTGGCGACAAACGAATCTCACCGGACGCTTTGACGTGATAAGCAATGATGACTTCGTTTTTTCGGATGAACTCATACACGCCAATCAAGCTGATCTGATCGGCATCGAGATTAGTCTCTTCTTTTAGTTCTCTGGCTATGCCCTGCTCTGGGGTTTCGCCACGCTCCATAAAACCCGTGATCAGGGCAAAAGTTTTTTCAGGCCAAGCCGCGTTGCGTGCCAATAAAATGTGCCCTTCAACCTCAACTAAAGCGGCTAGTACCGGCAGAGGATTATCCCAATGCGTCCAATGTCCTTCAGGACAAGCCAGGCGAACTTTTCCTGCTTCATGCTCATCGGCACGATGCTCAAGCGATTGGGCGCATACTGGACAGAATTTAATTTCCATCAGAAACCTAACGTGACATTAGTGGAACTTGTGGCTGTTTAGGATGAAAACGCGCCATAGAATAAGTATCGATGAAAACCCCATTGCGCAAAGAATGTGCGCGATGGGTTCCCTCAATTTCAAAACCAAATTTGTTATACAGGTGAATTGCCGCGGCATTATCGGCGTAGACATAAAGCTCAAGACGCAACAAATTAAGCCAGTTATCGGCCAGATTCATCAACTCCACCATTAATGCCGTACCAACGCCGCGGCCGCTAAAAGAGTCCGCCACGCCCATTCCCAAAGAGGCTACATGGCGTCGCCTGACCGCACTCTCTACATGCAAACCCGCGGTGCCAACGATCACACCGTCGTACATCGCGATAAGCAAAGTGTCATTCGGATTAAACTGTTTTAAACGCTCCTGCCACATCTCAACAGTAGGATGTGGTAATTGCAAGGTATTAGAGTACGCATTGGTACTTGCATATACCCGTTGTATCTGAGCGGCATCTGTTAATTCAGCACGGCGGATAAATATCATAGGCGCTCTTTAATCCAGTTAGGTACATCTGCCAAGGCTTTAGGCAAACCAGATGGATCAGTGCCACCCGCCTGGGCAATATCAGGACGGCCGCCACCTTTGCCACCAACCTGCTGAGCTACAAAGTTCACCAAGTCACCCGCCTTAATTTTTGAAGTTGCATCGTCAGTCACACCTGCGACTAAACTGACTTTGCCTTCATTGACTGCGGCCAATACGATAGCGGCTGTTTTCAATTTATCTTTAAGCTTAATCATAGTTTCGCGCAATGCGGTTGCGTCTGCACCTTCCATCATTGCTGCCAATACTTTGACACCGTTGATCTCTACCGCCTGATCTGCCAAGGCCTCACCCTGATTTGCAGCTGCCTTAGACTTCAGAGTAGCCAGTTCTTTTTCTAAAGACTTCACCTGATCTTGCCATTGCGCTATGCGCTGGGTTAATTTCTCTGGTTGAGTTTTGAGAGCGGCTGCGATCTCATTCACACGCTGGTTTAAGGTTTGTACCAGTTCAAGTGCGACTTCACCAGTAACTGCCTCAACACGGCGTATTCCTGCGGCAACCCCGCCTTCTGACACAATTTTAAACAGACCAATATCGCCGGTACGGGACACATGCGTACCACCGCACAACTCACGTGACGTGCCAATATCCAATACGCGCACCTCATCACCATACTTCTCACCAAACAGAGCCATTGCTCCATGCTTGATCGCATCGTCATACGACATTACTTGCGCTTGCGCAGCCACATTGGACAAAATTTCGCGGTTGACTATCGTTTCTACTTGCAGAATCTGATCGTCGGTCATCGGTGCGTTGTGGCTGAAATCGAAACGCGTTTTTTCAGCATCAACCAAGGAACCTTTTTGCGATACATGCGCGCCCAATACTTCACGCAAGGCCTTGTGCATTAAATGCGTAGCCGAGTGATTACGCACTGTTTGCGCGCGCACTGCTATTGCGACTTGCGCATGCAAACTTTGTCCAACTTCTAATGTGCCAGTGATTAATGTACCGTGATGACCAAATACATCGGCCTGAATTTTTTGCGTATCCGCGACCTCAAACACCGCTCCGGCGCTGGATTTTAAAACACCAGAGTCACCGCACTGACCGCCAGATTCAGCATAGAAAGGCGTCACATCCAGCACCACAATACCTGCCTGACCAGCTTGCAATTGAGAGGCCGCGCTGCCATCGACGTACAAAGCAATCACTTTACTGTCGTTGCTTAGTTGCTCGTAGCCGACAAACTTCGTTTTGTCTCCGTTGTATTCAATTGCCGCAGCCATTTTGAACTTACCTGCAGCACGAGCAGTTTGCTTCTGATGCGCCATAGCAGCATCAAAACCAGCTTCGTCCAGCACCACATTTCGCTCACGGCAAATATCCGCCGTCAGATCGAGCGGGAAGCCGTAAGTGTCATACAAGGTGAAAGCCGTCGCGCCATCCAGATTTTTACTATCTTTGGCGAGTGCCGCTTCCAGAATCTTCATACCATGTTCCAGCGTTTCGCCAAAACGTTCTTCTTCCTGCTTCAAGACCTGGGCAACACGCTCACCAGCCTCTGCCAACTCGGGATAAGCCTCGCCCATTTCTTTCACGAGATCAGCAACTAGTTTGTAGAAAAATGGCTGTGGCTGACCTAGCTTGTGACCATGACGCAGAGCACGGCGCGTGATACGACGTAAGACATAGCCGCGACCTTCATTGCCAGGAATGATGCCATCTACAATCAAAAAGCCTGCACAGCGAATGTGATCCGCAATGACTTTTAAAGAATTGTGATGTAGATCGGTACAGCCCGTTTCGCGCGCGGCGGCTTTAATCAAATTTTGGAAGATATCAATTTCGTAGTTGGAGTGCACATGCTGCAATACCGCCGCAATGCGCTCCAAGCCCATACCGGTATCAACGCAAGGTTTTGGCAAAGGATGCAAAACGCCTTGCTCATCCTTGTTGAATTGCATGAACACCAGATTCCAGATTTCGATAAAACGATCACCGTTTTCATCAGGAGAACCCGGAGGACCACCCCAAATATCGGCGCCGTGATCATAAAAAATTTCAGAGCATGGACCGCATGGGCCGGTATCTGCCATTTGCCAGAAATTATCTGATGCGTAGCGCGCACCTTTGTTATCACCGATACGGATAATGCGCTCAGGCGGTACGCCGATTTCATTTTTCCAGATATCGTAGGCTTCGTCATCTTCCTGGTACACCGTGACGGTGAGCTTGTCTTTTGGCAGACCGTAGACAACGGTCAGCAATTCCCATGCATAGTTGATCGCGTCGCGCTTGAAGTAATCACCGAAGGAAAAATTACCCAGCATTTCAAAAAATGTGTGGTGACGGGCTGTATAACCGACGTTTTCTAGATCATTATGCTTGCCGCCTGCTCGCACGCTGCGCTGCGCTGTAGTCGCGCGGGTGTAATTGCGTTTGTCCTGACCGAGAAAGACATCCTTAAATTGCACCATACCGGAGTTGGTGAACAACAAGGTCGGGTCATTGCCGGGGATCAGGCTGGACGAACGGACTCGTGTATGGCCTTTGGATTCGAAAAAGCTGAGGAATTTATCGCGGATTTCAGACGAGTTCATAGTAATTTTCAGGGCAGATTGATGCGGTTTTAAAAAGTTAGCTCTTGATTATACGTGATAACTTCCGGCATTTTGTGCCATAAAAACAAAACCCGCCTGGCGTCGAATGCCAGACGGATTCTACTTTTCCTCTACTTTTTAGAGAGACCTATCTCTCTTAAATCAGCTGCTTAAAACATCTGACAGCGGTCTATTTTGTTAAGCGCAACTCAGTTTATTGACCTGGCGAACTCGCTGTACGTGCGTTGTGTTTTTTTGCATAGATTTTTTTGCTGGCACGGTTTTCTTCATGTTGCAGTTTTGCGCGCTCTTGTTTGGTGACGGTGCCATCTGCTTTCGCTGCTTGTTTATCAGTTTCGATTTTAGATTCACGTTTTTCCAAATTAGTGGCTTCTTTTGCGGTCAGTGCGCCGCTACTAACGCCATTGGCAACGCGTTGTTGTTGATTATCCTGACGTTTATCGATATTAGGTGTGTTCGTTGTCGCAGCGGTTTGCGCAAATACTGGCATCGCGAACAAGCTTGCAATCAATGCAGGAGCAATTTTGCTGGAGATGATACGTGTGATTGTGTTTTTGTTGGATTTCATGATCTTCCCTTTCGATGGATTAAAGTAATTTTACTGACCAAGTGAGGCAGTTTTGCGTAAATCCTAATTTTAACTGCGTCACTCATGAGCCTATAACGAGCTCCAAATACAAGCTGCTGACGTTAAAACTGTAAGCCGCGTAAGCGAATGTAACAATCAAAAATCGGCCGCAATCAAATCAATCCGGTCAGTACAAAACGCGTCGACACCCCAATCCAAAATTTCCCGAGCGCGCTCTGGCGTGTTCACTGTATAACAAAACAAACCATAGCCTGGAGCTTTGATCTGTTGTGCAATCTCAGGCGTTAAATGTTTATGGTTGGTATGCAAGGCAATCGCATCCAGTTGTTCTAATCGCTGCTGCCAATCCGACTCAATCTGGTCGGTTAAAAATCCGCGCTTAATCTCTGGTGCCACTAGCTTAGCCTGCATTAAAGCGTCAAATGAAAAGGAAGAAAACAGCACGTCACCACCCGCCTGCATCTGCTTAGTCACTTCTGCTACTACCCGTCCGGTAATCTCTTCAAACCCCGGTGCCGGTTTAATCTCGACATTCATCCAGATCCGATGTTGCTGACAAAACTCAATCACTTGCACATAAGTCGGGATACGCTCTCCGGCAAACCGCTCAGAAAACCAGCTTCCCGCATCCATCTGTTGTAACTCGACTGCCAAGCTAGCTGCGACGCCACCCTCGCCGCACACAGTGCGGCCAAATAAAGGATCATGCATTAGCACAGGCACACCATCCTTTGATAACATGACATCAAACTCAACCGCATGAAATCCATACTCCAGTCCACATCGCATTGCAGCAATGGTATTTTCTGGAGCAAGCGTGCCACCGCCACGGTGCGCGATTATTTTAGGATAAGGCCAACTAGTTATCATCGTATTGAATTCCTCTCAGCATTGTTTGACTTACCAGAATAGTATCGACCAATCGAACGGACATAGCATATATGCAGACGACAGAAAACAACAAGACTTCCCTCGGACATATCCGCGTACTGGATCTCACCCGCGTGCTTGCAGGGCCATGGTGTGCGCAAAATTTAGCTGATTTGGGAGCAGAAGTAATTAAGGTGGAAAAACCAGAAGTCGGCGACGACACCCGCAGCTGGGGGCCACCGTTTCTCAAATCCGATGCTGGGAAAAATACCGGCGAAGCTGCTTATTACCTCGCAGCCAACCGCGGCAAACACGCCATCACCGTTGATATCGCCACCAAAGAAGGTCAGCAAATCATCCGTGAACTGGCACAACAATCCGATGTCGTGCTGGAAAATTACAAAGTCGGCCAACTCAAAAAATACGGTCTGGACTACGACAACCTAAAGAAGCTAAAACCTGATCTGGTGTATTGCTCCATCACAGGTTTTGGTCAAACCGGACCATACGCGCATCGCGCTGGCTATGATTTTATTGTGCAAGGCATGGGCGGTTTTATGTCACTGACCGGCGAACGTGATGATTTGCCCGGCGGCGGCCCACAAAAAGCGGGAGTCGCAATTGCGGACCTAATGACTGGCATGTACGCCACTATTGCCGTCATGGCAGCGCTAACACACCGGGATCGCACAGGCGAAGGCCAATACATCGACATGGCGCTGCTGGATGTACAAGTCGCCATGCTGGCCAATATGAACACCAATTACCTTGCCAGCGGGGTCGCACCAAAACGCTGGGGCAATGCACATCCGAATATCGTGCCTTACCAAACCTTCGCTACATCAGACGGACACATCATTGTGGCCGCCGGAAATGACGGTCAGTACGCTAAATTTGTACATGCAGGCGGTCGCCCTGAACTGGCAGACGATCCCCTGTACTTTACCAATCCGCGACGCGTACAGCACAGAGATCAACTGGTGCCGCAATTGGCCGAGATGGTCAAACAAAAAACCAAACAAGAGTGGATAGACTTGTTAGAAAGCGCCGGCGTGCCTTGCGGCCCGATCAATAATTTGGAAGAAGTATTCGACAATCCACAAGTCATCGCCCGCGAGATGCGGCTTGATCTGCCCCACCCTACGGCAGACAAAGTCAGGCTGGTCGCTAGCCCGATGAAATTATCCGTCACACCCACTCAGTATCAGGCACCGCCACCGTTATTGGGGCAGCACAACCAGCAAATTCTGCGCGACGTACTGCATTACGATGATGAGAAGATTGCAGCCCTGATTAAAAATCGCATTATTTGATCTTGGTTTAAGCATGGGGCTAGCTTGCGCTGACTTAGCCATCAACTTAGTCAAAACTATCAACGAAAGCAAAAAGGGAGTGGCCAAAAAGCCACTCCCTTTTGTATTTTTAAATACCAACAAATAGGGGAGTATGCTATCAAAATAAGCTACTAAGCAGACTTTATCTAGACAATAAAATATACTTACCTAGAGTATCTAATATTATCGCAGCTTAAATACAGCTTATTTCAATACCCGTCCCCAATGCTGGCCTTTAATGTATCGCCTCGATTATCCCTTTACATCCTGCTTCATCAGCAAATTATTTTGCGCATCTAACCAGACTTTTAATGGTGCGAAATAATCCAGAATCGCGGAGGCGTCCATCTTCTCTTCGCCAGAAACGGTTTTCAGTGCCTCGCTCCATGGACGGCTTGCACCCATGGACAGCATCGCTTGATATTTGGCACCGGCTTTTTTGTTACCGTAGTTAGAGCAACGATTCAACGGACCAACATAACCCGCTTCTTTGCACAAAGCGCGATGGAACTGGAACTGCAAAATATCAGCAATGAAGTAACGGGCATAAGGCGTATCTGCCGGCACATGATACTTAGCCCCGGCATCAAAACCATCCGCTTCCATCGGCGCTGGTCGCTTGATCCCTTGATATTTCTCACGCAGTTCCCACCAGACTTTGTCGTAATCTTTAGGCGCAACCTGACCGGAATACACCTTCCAGCGCCATTGATCCACCAGATAACCGAACGGTAAGAAAGCAACTTTTTCTAAGGCACGATTCAACAATACGCCAATATCTTGCGACACATCCGGCACCTGATTCAGCAATCCAATTTGCTTCAGATATTCTGGGGTTACGGACAAGGCAACCGTATCGCCGATCGCTTCATGGAAGCCGTCATTTGCGCCGCCTCGGAACAAAAACGGTTGCTTGCGATACGCTAGATCATAATAAATATGACCCAACTCATGATGAATCGTAGTGAAGTCCTCGGTCGTCTGATTCATACACATCTTGACACGTACATCGGTCATATTGTCCAGATCCCAGGCGGATGCATGGCACACGACTTCGCGATCACGCGGCTTGGTCAGCATTGATTTTTGCCAGAACGTCGCTGGCAAGGATTCCATCCCCAATGAGGTGTAAAAGCCCTCTGCAAATTGCGCCATTCCTTTGGCATCGATATTTTTTTGCTTTAATACTGCGCCCACATCCAAAGAGGCATCCTGCCCTTCTGGTCTGACGATAGGATATAAATTCTCCCAGGTCTGACTCCACATATTGCCAAACAAATGGGCGGGGATCGGCCCTGTCAGCGGCACCACGTCAGGACCATAGGTCTGACGTAATTTCAAACGTACATACTGATGCAAAGATTCATACAAAGGTTTGACTTGCTGCCACAGGCGCTCACTCTCGGCAGCGAATTCATCCGCCGACATATCGTATTCTGAACGCCACAATGCGCCGGTATCGACATAGCCCATTTCTCGCGCACCCTTGTTAGACACGGCGACATAATCGACATAGCTCTTTTTATATTTAGTCGCCTGATGATGCCAGCCCATCCAGATATCTTTGAGTACCGCTGGGTCATGGCTCTCTGCCATGATTTGTTCCATCTGCCCCAGATCCAGACAGGTGCTTGGATCATCTGCCTTTTTGCAGTATTTAGCCTTGCCATATTCACCCGCGAGCGAAGTGCTCAAGCGGGTATAAGCTTCGCGGTCAGCCGCGTTACTCAGACTTAAATTGAGCTGCAACAATTTCAACTTACGTTTGCTATCAGCTGACAACGGCAAATGGTTATAGCGACGCGCCTGTATCGCAATTTCACTGCCGACGGTTAAAGCCCGTTCACTGGCTTGCGCCGACATTGCCTCAGTGTCATCGGTGATATGCGTTTCATACACCCAAGCGGCACGTTGCGAGATCACCGACAGTTGTTGCAAACGTACTTCGCTGTCACGCAAAAACTGTTCTGCTTCGGCCACGGTCGGCGGCTTTGTTTTGACTTTGGCTGGCGCGGCGGTTTGTGCCATAGCGGTCACAGGTACGGATAACGCCATTGCGATGGCAGTCAGTACCGGTAAAAAACGTGTGGAATAACGCATAAGATCCTTATTAAAAACGACGAAATCATCGGTAATGACTTCAGTATGCCGATGAGCAAATAAGCGACAACTCTTTTACGCTGCAATGCAGCACTACTTTGTGCCTATGCTGTGCTGATACTCATAGTGAAGCTCAAGATTGATCAGGACAAGCTGGGCTAAAACAATCTCAAAAACGAGCTTAATCAAAGGCTTGCTAACAAGGCTACGAAAGAGCTTGCCAACAAGGCCGGTAAATATATCAGCAAAATATTCTGGCGTAGGGATTTTCTATTACCGCATACGCAATTTTGGCGGGTCATTTCGCGGCGGCTCAGCGCTGATTGGCGACCAAATCGAGTACTTTCGTCACTTTACTGTCGCGCAATAAAAAGGTTCTGCTCATCATGGCTGTCATCCGCAAATAGCATTGCTGCAATAAGAACCCTTTAGTAAAACTGAAGGAAAACTAAAGGGAAGCTAACTAAGCAACGTATGATAGACATTCAAAAAAAATTCTCTACTTTTCATATGCTGACATTGATCTTCCCCAGAGGCGGCCACAAAATTAATTTACTACGGTCGCTGGCGATCTTAATGCTGTTCAATACGCTAGTAGCGATTTTCCTGACTTATGTCGTGGTCACCGACGGAACTTTCCAGATGAACTGGGTATTTTCGGTCATTATTGGTACCTGTATCTCACTATTGATCGATGCCTTACGCTGGCTGATCTGGAGAACGAATAAGCCTAATAATCTGGCTTTTTTGTTAGTCTGCGCCGCCTCCGCTCCGGTCGGGTACTATATTGGATTGAGTATAGGCATGCTGATCTATGGCATTCCGATACCGAGCTTTAATGGATTTATTAACCGTGGTGACCGCGCCATGGTCGTCATGTGTATTTTTATCAGTCTGATCTCAGGTATTTTTTTCTGGAACCAAAGCAAACTGGCAGAATTAAAAGCCCAGGCAGAAAAAGAGAAAGCCCGCAATGCCGCGATTGAGCGGCAGGCAATGCAAGCCAAACTGCAATTGCTACAAGCGCAGATCGAGCCGCATATGCTCTTTAACACGCTGGCGAATTTGCAAGGTTTAATCGCTATCGATGCTGAGCGTGCTCAATATATGCTAGAGCAATTAATTCTGTATTTGCGTGCCAGTCTCAGCTCCTCGCGCACCGACAAGACTACGCTCAAACAAGAGTTTGCCTTGATGCATGCCTACCTAGAATTATTAGCGATACGGATGGGCAAGCGCCTCACGTATCAGATCGATTTACCGGCAGATTTACAGTCATTACAGATCGCTCCGATGTTGCTACAACCGCTGGTTGAGAATGCAATCAAACATGGGGTAGAACCCAAAATAGAAGGTGGTCACATTCACGTCTCTGCAGCCGTCACCGATCAAGTTCTGCATCTAAAAGTAATCGATACCGGTATGGGACTACCGTCTACCTACAAAGAGCCGGTCGCCAATCAAACGCAACTTACTCAATCGCAGAATCACGGCGAAAACGACGAAAAAAGTGACCACATTAATGGCCGTATCGATGAAAACTCCCATCATGTCGGCAACGAGAATGTACGCGACCGTTTGTTTGCGCTATACGGCGCTAGCGCCAGCCTGACACTCAGTCCCAATCAACCAGAGGGTGCCATAGCGCACCTGACTATTCCGCTACAAGGATAAATATATGGCACAACTACGCGCACTCATCGCAGAAGATGAAACGATATTATCGCTCACGCTGATGAAGCATCTGGAAAAACTCTGGCCAGAGCTACGCATTTGCGGCGTGGTAGAAAACGGTGTGGCCGCAGTACAAGAAGCACTGGCGCAGCTACCAGACATTCTTTTTTTAGATATCAAAATGCCGGGGAAAACCGGGTTGGAAGTCGCACAAGAACTGGCCGAAGAATGGCCTGATGACAAACCTTTCCCATTGATTGTCTTCGTCACAGCCTATGACGATTATGCGATAGATGCGTTTGAACATGCGGCATCCGATTATGTGTTGAAACCAGTCAGCGAAGAACGTTTGAGCAAAACCGTCAAGCGTTTACAAACGCGTTTAGACGACGGTCAAGAGCGTTCAGGAGAATTAGAACGGGTAGTCGCGCAATTGCGCAATCTGATGCCTGGCGTTGGCAATCTTGGTTATGCAAATCAAGCTGGTGTTAGTCAAGCTGGCGTCGCTAGCGGCGATGCAAAGACGACAGAAAAACTAACGATGATACGTGCCGCAGTCGGCAACCAGATCCGTATGATACGCATCAATGATGTGCTGTATTTTGAAGCAACTGACAAGTACATCAACGTCGTCACAGCAGAACATTCTTCACTAATCCGTGTTAGCCTCAGAGAGTTATTGCCACAGCTTGATAGCAACCAGTTCTGGCAAATCCATCGCAGCACGGTGGTCAACAGCCAGTGCATCCATTCGGCACATCGGGATGAATCCGGCAAGCTTTCGCTCAAGCTGATCGATCGGGATGAGAAGCTGGCTGTAAGCCGTGTGTATGCCCATCTTTTCAGACAAATGTAATTTTATTTATGACCGCTCTTCAATCGACTTCGCAATCAACTTCTGAATCGCACTCAGTGCCAGCGTCTCACAATACTCAACCCATCAGCGCTGCGGTGCAATGGCAATGTCTGGCGTTTGATGACTTATCACCCGCGCTGTTGTATGCCATTTTGCGTGCACGCAGCGAGGTATTTGTCGTAGAACAAAACTGCGTGTTCCCGGATATGGATGACGCAGATCAGGATTGTTTGCACGTGGTTGGAACAGTCATAGAAGAAACGACAGAACATCCCGACACTCAAAGCAAGATCAGGATCGCGGCCTATCTGCGCATCGTTCCGCCGGGTCTCAAGTTTGCAGAAGCATCCATCGGCCGTGTCATCACCACAAAAGAATTTCGTGGCAGTGGCAGCGGAAAAGCACTCATCACCGAGGGCATCGCGCAGTTAGAACAACGCTACCCCAATCAACCTATCCGCATCGGCGCACAAGCGTATTTGGAAAAATTCTATGGCAGCTTTGGCTTTGTCACCGTGTCAGACATCTATCTGGAAGATGATATTGAACATGTAGAAATGCTACGGGCTGCAAGCGAAACATAAAGGTTCAACCGAGATCTTCTACAACCGATGTGTTCGGATAAAAGGTGCATTAAAGCGCCTTCTATAAACCCGAACAAATCGGCAACGACAGCGCCTGCAATACCTCACCTTTGTCCGATTGCACAAAAGCCGCCACTGCCAGATTCTTACGTACAGCATTCGCAGGGAAGCTGATCTGACGCATCGTCGTATTGCTGCCGCCCGTCAGACGAACGGGATCGCCCCACTGCCGCACGACATAATCATGCTGTAGCGTGACGCCACTGTTTTCTCCTGCTTTGACATGCGAGACCAAGCCGCTTTCAACCAAGGCAAAATAGAGCTTGCCGGTTTGCGCCGTGTTGCTGGTCATACTCACGTTGAGCTGACGATCTGTCACGCCATCCACAGTCAGGCGAATATCCGCTTGAGCAGGTTTTTGATTAATGCGCTTGACTGCATCCGCCACGCCATTACTCCAGTTGCGCAACTCTTTGCCAGCAACAAACACCTCAGGCGTATACACCGTGCGAGTGGACGCCAGCTCCGCCAGCCAGCGCTGACGCTGCGTAAAAATAGGATTGGAGAAGGTATCTTTCCAGCCGATGTAATCCCAATAATCCACATGCAGTGATAAGGGCAATACCTGGTCGGATGTTAAGCCGGTCGTTTTGTAGACACTACTGACAAACTTATCGGCTGGCGGGCAACTATTGCAGCCCTCGGAGGTGTACAGCTCCAGCAAAGCGACCGTGTGCGCTGGACTGCTTTTGGTACAAGTTTGCGCCAACGCTGGCTGGACGATCCCTGCAACCAGTACCAACGGCCATACTGAGAATAAACGTTTCATACCACCTCCCTAAAAATCAGGAACCTTAATAAAGACTTGGACACCGCCCTCCATCTGGCGCTGTCCAAGTCCTATATTCATATCCCTATTTATACTGCGACTATGTGTCTTAGTCTAAGGAGGTGGCGTTTCCTTACATCGATCTCATTAATATTAGGATCTATTCAGGTCGATAAGCCGCGCATTGCCAGTTTAGATTGCATTGCCATCGGCAATTTGCTCGAGAGTTGCGCGGTTAGACGCACACGATGCCGGCTCCACCACACACCCGATGCAATCAGCGCAAAACCTAACAAAGTCAATACGGCAACAAAGGCAAAACTGTCTTTGAACAAATGCCAGGACAAATCGCCCAACACCATCGCGATACCAATACCGCCAAAAACAGCAAACACCCGACGACCCAATACCGCACCGATAAAAATCAAGCCCCCATTAATCGCCAGATAAATCAGCTTGCCAGACAAAGCGCCATTGCCCATCGACGACAACGCACCCCAAAACGTCAGCAAGCCAAATAGATACAGCCAGAACGAATAGTCCACACCGCGCAGTGAGCGGAAATCCACTACCAGCGCAAACACTAGCATCACCAACCCAAATACCAGCGAAATCTGCTGCCGCACATGCCAGTCACCGCCCAAGATATCGCCCATATCACCATGCATCAGCAAGGCAGGTACCACATCCATCCCCATATAAAACAAGGTCACCGCAACCGGCATCACCAAAAAGCTGTACTTAAAGCGCCACAACATCAGCGCACCGATCAACAGTGTCACCAACTCCATCACCAGCCAGTGCCAGTCTATCCATTGATGAAAATCCCGATAATGCTCAGCATTAGCGCTATCTTCCCAAAACCCGGTGACATGCTGCAACGCAAATACCATCAGAGGCACCAGAGCAATCGCCAGCGTCGCAAAAATACCCGCCAGCACGCCCTGCCCGCGCTTATCCAGCCAGGTAGCGACCGCTATAGCAAATACAAAGTAGCCAATACTCAGCGCCAGCAGCACCGGCATGCCCCAGCGCTCCACCGCAAGGGTGCTGAATAAGGAGCACGCCGCAATCGCCAGCATGCCGCCCAGATAATATAAAACCATCGTCCCGCTAAACCGTGCCGTACCGGTTTTCATCGCCCGGGTTTCTAAAAACCGCATCAAAGGCTCGACCTGCCCGTAATGCAATAAGCCCAGATCTGCCGCCTCCATCAAGGCGCTACGTTCAACTAATTTGCCCATTTTCTTGTCCTCCCGACTGATTATTTCTCTGCACCAGCGTGCATTTGCCCTCTGGTATTAAATGCGTTTTTGCTATCGCTGTGGCAGATGTTCTTAAAGTATCACCAGCCGATACCTCAAGTCGAGAATATTAATCTTTCATCAACAAAAATGTGCATCTATTTCCGCCTGTCATCGTTGAGATCATTGATAGAGAGAAAGCGCACTGCATAAACGGTCAATAATTAACCCAGATTTTCCATTGGACCGAGATTTTCCGTTAGGATTTGAGTTGATGGCGGATGCACTTTTCGAGGCAGTTTTGATGCGAATGAGGCGATCATGGCAAGCCATGAGCAACGAAGAGCGTCAAAAATGACCGGAAATGCGCCGCCAGCACTCAAATAGCACCTTCGGTGCGCCTAATGGAAAATCTCGGTTGGACCAGCGACAAGTGTGCCTTTGGCGAACTGAATGGCTAGACGCGACGACGACGCAAGCTGCATCTTGCTAGGAGGAGCAACAACGCCAGGTAGTTCGCCAAAGGTGCAATTGTCGCTGTAGCGTTCCCACTCGAATCGCGGTGGTGCTATCCCTCTGAAGACCACACGCCCTCTGCGTTTCTTGCGAAGTAGTAGCGGTCTAATGGAAAATCTGGGTTTAACTAATAACTTGCGCTGGCTTCTTGTTACGCTGCGGTAAAATGCTTGTCATCACATTATTTTTTGAAACGATTGGCACCATGAGCAATAACGATAAAAACACCACTCTTGCAACAAAACACGATGCAAACGCACCTGCCCCGATGTCCAACTTTTTGCGCGGCATTATTGACCGCGATCTTGCGGCAGGCACTTATACCCGTGACGGCCTGCCCAACGTCATCACCCGCTTCCCGCCAGAACCCAACGGCTACCTGCACATCGGTCATGCAAAATCCATCTGCCTGAACTTTGGCTTGGCACGCGATTACGCTGGCCGTTGCCATCTGCGTTTTGACGATACCAATCCAGAAAAAGAAGATCAAGAATATGTCGACACCATCATCGACAGCGTCAAGTGGTTAGGCTTCGACTGGAACGATAGTCCGGAACAAGACGATGGCAGTCACCTCTACTATGCAAGCGATTATTTCGAAAAATTCTATGAGCTAGCTGTTTACCTTATAAATACAGGACATGCCTATGTTGATAGCCAATCGGCTGATGACATGGCGGCTAATCGAGGCGACTTCTCTAAACCCGGGATCAATTCGCCGTTTCGAGATCGCACACCTGAAGAGTCTTTGGATTTATTCCAACGGATGAGGGCGGGTGAGTTCAAAGATGGTGAACATATTTTGCGCGCCAAGATCGACATGGCGTCGCCCAACATGAATATGCGCGACCCGGCTATTTATCGCATCCGTCACGCTCATCATCACCGCACCGGCGACAAATGGTGTATCTACCCAATGTACGACTACGCCCATCCGCTGGAAGATGCGATTGAAAACATCACCCACTCGATCTGCACCTTAGAGTTCCAGGATCACCGCCCGTTCTACGACTGGGTCATCGAACGCGCCGCCGAAGGAGGAATATGTGAGCATCCCGTGCCACGCCAATACGAATTCGCCCGCCTCAATCTGACCTATGTCGTCACCAGCAAACGCAAACTGCGCCAACTGGTAGAACAAAACATCGTCAGCGGTTGGGACGACCCACGCATGCCCACCATCGTCGGCATCCGTCGCCGTGGCTACACCCCAGAATCACTGCAACTGTTTTGCGAACGCATAGGCGTCACCCGCTCTGATGGCTGGATCGATTACAGCACGCTCGAAGGCTGCCTGCGTGAAGACCTCGACCCCAAAGCACCACGCGCCACCGCCGTGTTGCGACCGCTCAAACTCATCATCGACAATTTCCCTGAGAACGAGAACATTGCCTGCAGCGCACCAGTTCACCCGCACCACCCAGAGCGTGGTAACCGCGAATTCACCATCAGCAAAGAACTCTGGATCGAGCAAGAAGACTTTATGGAAGTCCCAAGCAAAGGCTACTTCCGCCTCTTCCCAGGTAACAAGGTACGTCTGCGTTACGGCTATGTAGTCGAATGCACGGGCGCAGACAAAGACGCCGACGGCAACATCATCGCCGTCCACTGCAACTATTTCGCCGACAGCAAATCCGGCACCGAAGGCAGCGCCAATTACAAAGTCAAAGGCAACATCCACTGGGTCAGCGCCGCCGATGCATTAGAAGTCGAAGTCCGTTTGTACGACCGCCTGTTCACCGATGCAAACCCGGACGCGGGCGGCAAAGACTTCATGGCCTTACTCAATCCAAACGCATTAGAAGTCGTCAAAGCCTATGTAGAACCGGGTATGAAAGACGTAACACCAGATACGTGCTTGCAGTTTGAACGTCATGGGTATTTTGTGGCAGATCGTGTGGACTCTGTGGTGGGTAAACCTGTGTTTAATCGGGTTACTACTTTGAAGGATGGTTGGGGGACGAAATGAGTGTCATTCATGTAAATCAGATACGAAATAGACTCAAACAATTATTTGAGGGAAAGATTGATTTAGCTGATCAAAAGTCAAAACTTAAGGATGATTTGGAGTCTGTGTTTCTATCCAGATCACTTGCTGCATACTCCATTTATCACCTTACAAGCCTCTCAGAACAGGAAGCGGCTGAGTCGATTACTGATGGTTATGATGATAATGGGATTGATGCGATCGCATATGACAAGCAAAGTTCAAGTCTCTATTTAGTACAAACCAAATGGATAAAAAGCGGAGAAGGCGAGCCTGATCTTGGTTCGGTTAAAAAATTTATCGCCGGAATTCATGATTTATTAAGCTTAAATTTAGAGAGATTTAATGCAAAAGTTAATGCCAGAGCTGTAGAAATAGAAGATGCTCTCAACTCGTCCTCTACAAAAATTGTCGTAATTCTTGCCCATACAGGTACATCCAAACTATCAATTCATGCAGAGCGCGATTTCTCAGATTTAAAAAATGAAGTCAATGATGCAGGTGAAATATTATCGATCTCGATTCTTAATCAGTCATTACTTCATAAATCTCTTAGCGAAAACTTAAATGATCCAATTTCAGCGGAATTACAACTTCGATATTGGGGCAAAAAACAAAATCCGTCATACGCAGTTTATGGGCAAATATGTGCAAGTGATCTCGCTCAGCTTTGGGGGCAACACAAAGAAAGATTATTGGCATTGAATCTCCGGGGATCACTAGGTGACACGGACGTGAACGCAGAAATTAGAGAAACACTTACTGAGTTCCCTGAGAATTTTTGGTATTTCAATAACGGAATTACTGCAATCGCATCAAGCGTTAAGAAAACAGCTAAAGGGGGTTCAGATACCGAAGTGGGGACGTTTGCGTGTGAGGATTTGTATGTTGTCAATGGCGCCCAAACGATCAGCACCATTGGACGATTTGCCGAAGCAGAACCATCGGTTTCGATTGACAAAGCTTATGTTCAAATTCGTATTGTTTCTCTAGATGGCGCAGACATCAATTTTGGCGACAACATCACAAAAACAAATAATCGCCAAAACAAAATTGATAATAGAGATTTCGTTGCACAAGATACCGAACAAAAAAGAATAAAGTCAGAGCTTGCAATTGATGGTATCAACTACGTCATTATGCGAAATGACGAACAGTTATCGACATCATCGTCTTTTGACTTACAAGAAAGTACAACAGCTTTAGCTTGCGCCTCGTTAGATGTTTCAATAATTGTTCAAGTAAAAGGACAAATCGGAAAAGTATGGGAGGACTTAACTAGACCTCCATATAAAACTCTCTTTAATCCGTCTACAACGGGAATTCTCACGTGGAGAGCGGTCGTAATAAACCGGAAGATCGAAAATCAACTTTCATTTCTTGAGAAAAGCTATAGGATTCTTCGTGAGCAAAAAATTGTTAGATATGGAAACAGATTGATTTCTGGCTTAGTTTTTCAACACATTCCCAAAAACGATCTAAACAATCCGAGTGCTGAACTTAAATCCATAATTTCCGATGAGAAGATTGTGGAACTAACAAATTTTTATAGTGCGGCAGTTGTGACTTACGTTCAAAATTATTACGAAAATGCGATGATTCCAAGCTTGTTTAAAAATCAAACTAAATGTAAAGATATTTATTCTCAGATGCTAAAAAAAATGCCGTGAGCTAAGCAAGCGTAGCGTGCGTACCTCAGCAAGCGTAGCGTGCGTACCTCCGTAGGGTGCGCCATGCGCACCGTTCCACCGAATATCCTCATTTTCTACCCCGTTTGTTTTTCCATCATTGGTGCGCATGGCGCACCCTACCTAATGTTTGTGCGGCTTGTGGCTTGTTTTTGTGCCACGAGGCGCATCTTTGCTGGGGATCGTTTTCACAGAGATTGACGAGATATCGCGTTCAAAGCAGCAAGCGTAGCGTGCGTGCCTCCGTAGGGTGCGCCATGCGCACCATTTCACCGGACATCCTCATTTTTTAAGCCGTTCATTTTTCCATCATTGGTGCGCATGGCGCACCCTACTTAATATTTATGCGCCTTGTGATTTTTTTGTGCCACTAGGCGCATCTTTACTGCGGGATTATTATTACAAATATTGACGAGCTATCGCGTTCAAGGCACGCTGTGATTTTATTTTTCGCGCCTTTCTCATGTCTAATTACCGACGATCAAATATCGCTGGCGGCACCTATTTCTTCACCGTAAATAGCTTTCGTCGACGACCTATTTTGGCCACCGAATCATTGCGTAATGCCTTGCGCCTGGCGATCCAAAAAACACGTCTGACACATCCGTTTGAGATTGATGCATGGGTGCTTCTGCCAGATCATTTGCATTGTATCTGGACGCTGCCGCAAGGTGATGCGGACTTCTCTGTTCGCTGGTCGATGATCAAACGGTTGGTCTCACAAGCTTGTGCCGATGAGTTTGGCGTGGATAATTTATCTGCCTCACGAACGCAAAGAAAAGAATCGGGCATCTGGCAACGACGCTTTTGGGAACATCAAATCCGTGACGATAACGACTTTGCACGGCATGTCGATTATATTCACTTTAACCCGGCGAAACATGGCCTGGTTACGCGTGCGATGGATTGGCCACATTCGACATTTCATCGTTATGTCGCGCAAGAGATATTGCCGCCGGATTGGGGGATTGGTGCCGATGTTGCCGGGGACTTTGGGGAATAGTTATTCGCTGGGGATAAATTGGTGCGCATTGTGCACCCTACCCCCAATGATATTACGGCTTCTGGCAGGTTTTCGGGCTGCGAGGCTTATTTTGATTGGACATACTAAACAAACCTATCGTTTCATCAGCGAGCCTGGCTGCCCTCGCCTACTACTTCTGAACGAACCTGATTGATTGTGCATCCGCGATGCGTTTGCCACCTCTCTCGGCTGGGACAAACTCACATGACCGTGCGATGCGCAGACTTTCTTGGTCTAGTTGTTCGTCATCACTACCCCACTGGACTTGGGCATTGAGTACTTTACCTTTGTCGGAAACGGACATACCAACGACGATGCCGACTCCATTTTCTTTATCGAGGGCTACGCGAAGCTTTTCTGAAGGTTTACAGCTTTTTGGGTCGATCACTGCTGGGCTGACATCAGGTTGATTGAGTTTCCATAGGTAGGCAACTTTGCGCTCGCTCGGTATCCACCGACCCTCGGGTATCGCCTGGCAGCCAATGATTGCTTGCATCACAGTGACGTCGAGTAATTTCCAGCCGCTACTTTTCTCTAACTGAAAGGCGCTGATCTTGCCTGCATTGTCGATCATCAGGTTAAGAATGGTTTTGCCTTGCATGCCGATGCGGAGAGCTGGTTTGGGATAGGCGGGAATAGCACAGACCTTATCGATCTCGATAACTTTAATGTCGTTATTTTTAGGTGGCTCTGATGCATCTACTACCGCAGCAGAGGCCGATGCCGCAGACGCCGCCACGGATGTCTGATCTGTAACGACCGGCTGTTCTGCCGCCGCTGGAAGACACAGGATTGAGTTTAAGACCAACAACGATACCGCACTAATCAAACTACGCATACGAACCTTGATGAAAAATTAAGAGTCGAAATTGTAATCTGTTTAATATCTTTTTTGTTAGACAAAATGAGTGCATCGTGCACGCTACTCTTCTTATCGACCTAAAAAAACTGCACCCTACTCCGACTACATAACCACCCGTATCCAGATCTCATTTCGACGAAAAAACGGTAATGAAAACGGTGAGTTGTAGCGTGAAAAAACAGGTTCGCCTTCCATTTTCAAACCTGCTTCACTGGCTAGCTTTTTGAGAAGGCTGAGTTTTTCTTCATATAGCGATTGCGACCAACTACCCGAATAAGTGATCACTGCATAAGTTTGTGCGGATATCTCGCGTAGCTTGACTTTGGGATCGGTCGGCTCCGGCAAGGTATCTAAGGTAAATTCTTTGGGCATGGTGAACTGCACCAGACAACCACCGTCGGCTGCGGTCTGCGAGACAGGTGCGGTCATTTCGATTTTTATCGGCGTTGGTGCTGCGGTTTGTGCCACTGGCGCCGTCATCGCTATCTTTTTACTGCCTTTGTTTTTACCAAAAATATAGCCGCCCAGATAGTCAAAACCCTTATTGCCGGCTTTATCCGCCGGGCCGGGCACGATCACTTCGGCAACTATGTAGGCATGGTATTTTCTGATGTCAAACTCAGGGTATTGCTTTACCAGGTCATACCGCGGTTCTTCAATCGCAAAAGCACTCATGGTGATTCCCCATATAGCAATCGATAAGACGAGAATCTTTATCATTGGTGTTCTTCCTCAACTAAGTGCTGGCAATGATAACGGCCAAGTGATATTGCAACTGTTGTTTACCTAACATTAGCCAATATCGGCATATCGACATATGGGCATATCGACGCTCCAATACAAACGACTGCTCTGAGATAAAACATTCGTTTGTGCGCTGAATAAACTCATTACTACAGGGTCCGAGATGAATCTCAGGCCTTACTCGATGTAGCCCCCAGCTTAGCCCGCGCAGTGTGCAATTTCTTGTAGCTATCAATCAAACGCTGATGGCGGTCCAAGCCCTCCAACTTCATACTCGTAGGCGTTAAGCCGTAGAAGCGTATGCTGCCGTTGACTGATCCCATTACCGCATCCATACGCTCGTTGCCAAACATGCGACGGAAATTGACTTCGTAATCGGCTAGCTCTAAATCATCATCTAGCATGACCTCTAGTACGACATTCAAGGCTTGATAAAACAATCTGCGTTCGACCGTGTTATCGTTATATTGCAAGAAGGTTTGCGCCAGCTCTTGCGCTTCCTCAAATTGCTCTAAGACTAAATTAATTAGGAGTTTTAATTCCAACACGGTGAGTTGTCCCCAGACCGTGTTCTCGTCAAATTCGACGCCGATCAAGGTGGCGATGTCGCTGTAATCGTCTAGCTCGTTGTTGTCTAAACGATCGAGCAGCGCTTCTAAGGCATCATCGTCGAGCTGATGCAAATTCAAGATATCGTTGCGAAACAATAGGGATTTGTTGGTGTTATCCCAGATCAAATCTTCGACGGGATAAACCTCTGAATAACCCGGTACCAAAATCCGGCAAGCGGTCGCGCCTAACTGATCGTACACAGCCATGTAGACCTCTTTGCCCATCTCTGCGAGGATGCCGAATAAGGTGGCGGCTTCTTCTGCATTGGCGTTACTGCCTTCGCTGGTGAAATCCCATTCCACAAATTCGTAGTCGGACTTAGCACTGAAAAAGCGCCATGACACTACGCCGCTGGAATCGATGAAGTGTTCGACAAAGTTATTCGGCTCAGTCACGGCTTGGCTTACAAAGGTAGGCTGAGGTAAATCGTTGAGGCCTTCAAAACTGCGACCCTGCAGTAACTCTGTCAGGCTGCGTTCCAGTGCTACTTCTAGGCTCGGGTGTGCGCCGAAGGAGGCAAATACGCCGCCTGTGCGCGGGTTCATCAGAGTCACGCACATGACCGGATATTGTCCGCCGAGCGAGGCGTCTTTTACCAGCACCGGAAAGCCTTGTTCTTCCAGGCCTTGAATGCCGGCCAAGATGCCGGGATATTTCGCCAGCACTTCTTGCGGTACATCGGGCAAAGCGATTTCGCCTTCTAAAATTTCGCGTTTGACGGCGCGCTCAAAAATTTCAGACAGACATTGCACTTGCGCCTCGACCAGCGTATTACCGGCGCTCATGCCATTGCTGGCGAATAAATTTTCGATTAAGTTGGATGGGAAATACACTACCTCGCCGTCGGATTGCCGCACGTATGGCAGCGAGCAAATACCGCGCTCTGTATTACCAGAATTGGTATCAATCAGATGCGAGCCACGTAGCTCTTTATCGGGGTTGTAAATCGCTAAGCTGTACGCATCCAAAATTTCTTTAGGCAACGCGTCTTTTTTACCAGGCTTAAACCAGCGCTCGTTCGGATAATGCACAAACTCGGCGTTGGCGATATCTTCGCCCCAGAACGAGCCTGCGTAAAAATGATTATTACTCAGCCGCTCGATATACTCGCCCAAAGCTGATGCCAAGGCGCTTTCTTTGGTCGCGCCCTTGCCGTTAGTAAAACACATCGGTGAATGCGCATCGCGGATATGCAGCGACCATACATTCGGGATGATATTGCGCCACGAGGCAATTTCAATCTTGATGCCCAGGCCTGCCAGCAAGCCAGACATATTGGCGATGGTTTGCTCCAAAGGCAGATCTTTGCCAACGATATAAGTGGCCGCATCCGTATTTGGATTTAAAGTCAGCAAGGCTTGCGCGTCGGCATCTAAACTCTCTACCTCTTCAATCACAAACTCTGGTCCAGCCTGCACCACTTTTTTTACTGTGCAGCGGTCGATAGAGCGCAAAATTCCTTGACGATCTTTATCAGAAATATCCGCCGGTAATTCGACCTGAATCTTGAAAATCTGCGCGTAACGGTTTTCTGGATCAACAATATTATTTTGGGATAGCCGGATATTTTCAGTAGGAATATTGCGCGTATTGCAATACAACTTCACAAAATAAGCGGCGCACAGTGCCGACGAGGCAAGAAAGTAATCGAAAGGCCCGGGGGCTGAGCCATCGCCTTTGTAACGGATAGGCTGGTCGGCTACCACTGTGAAGTCATCGAACTTGGCTTCGAGACGAAGCTTATCGAGAAAGTTAACTTTAATTTCCATGAGAGTGTTCCAAAAAGGCGGCCAAAAGTGCGTAAACGTGAATTAGGCGCCATTATCCGTTCTTTTAGCCTGATAGGGTAAGCGGTAGAATCAGTCGACTCTGTCTGTCAGCAGAAATTAGTACAGCCACCAAGCTAACGATACTAAACGGTCATTATCTTTTTTTAAACAATTTGACGCGCATCATCCTGCAAGATGCTGACGTTCAACCCAGATTTTCCATTGAAACAGCGACAAGTGTGCCTTTGGCGGACTGACTGGCTAGACGCGACGACGACGCAAGCTACATCTTGCTAGGAGGAGCAACAACGCCAGGTAGTTCGCCAAAGGTGCAATTGTCGCTGTAGCGCTCGCACTCAAATCGCGGTCGTGCTATCCCTCTGAAGACCGCACGCCGTCTGCGTTTTTTGCGAAGTGGTAGCGGTCTAATGGAAAATCTGGGTTCAAAGATAGGTTGATGTTGTGGTTTGAAGCAAAGCCTTAGCCGATGCCTGATAGACTGACTCTGCAATAATCGGCACGCATTTATTTCTGCCCGTTCGCTGTCTTCTTACCGCGTTTACTCTTATACTCGCGCCTTTTGGCAAATAGGCTGTAGCGCTTGCCGGCTCTTTGTCTGACATATTTAAAGGAATCCACATGACACACGCCCACCCACAAACCTGGTCTGAACTGTCACCGCTTACTATTTCTGAAGACGCGGTGCGTCAATTGCATCCAGAGGAATCCCATAAGCTGTATCTGAATACCTACCCCGAGAGTGAGGCAATCAGCATCAAGGCCAGCCATGCATTTGTGCTGTATGTCTTGCAAGGCGAATGCACGCTGACGATCGCTGGTAAGTCGGTAGCGTTGGCTGCTGCTCAGTTAATCCATCTGGAGGCGGGGGTAACTGCTTGCGTGGCGGGTGCCGACGGTGTGAGTTTGATGAAGGTGTTTCAGCGCGGCTAATGACTTACATGGGGTCGCCATGAGCACCGCTTCAAACAATGAAGGTTCATCATGAACCTTCATCTTGTGAGTACTAAAGCACACATCAATTCTTTTCAAACTTCCGTCTTCTGTACTGCTTGATTTTTTTGAATAGCCAAACACAAAAAGTCAGAAGCAGCAGCCATGGCAATGCGGTTGCGATAAAGGTGACGACCATTGCCAGTGCATCTAGGCTATTGCGTACGAAGCCAGAAGCGGCGCGGCTTAATGGTGCCAAGACAGAAGCCTTGTTTGCAGAGGCAATTCGGATGTTGAGAATTTCGGTATCGACGCGTTTCATCAAGACAACGCGTTGTCCACTCAATGATTCTAGATCGGACTGGACTTGCACCAGTTGCTCATTGACTTTAATCAGCGCATCAATATCGCTGCCCGCTTTGGCGCGTAGACCTTCCAGCCGACTACGAAAATCTTCTTTGAGAGCGATCTGTTTTGCCGTGTCTTCAATCCGTCCGCTCAAATCCTCTGCGCTGGTGCGCTGATCGGATAACTTACCTTCGTGGCTGACTAACGCGATCAGCTTAGGAATATCTGTGGGCTTTGCACGCAATTTCAATTCGGCGCTGGCGAAATCGTTACCGCTGACACTGATATCCAAAACATCGCAACTCTCGGTAGCATCACAGATGCGCTTGAGGTTATCGACCAATGGCGTAATTTTTTCTTCAGCAATATTGATACCGATGGAATGTTCGTAAGCAAGATAGCGACGAGAGGACTCCTTGGCTTTTGATGGTGCCCTACTTTCTCCAGGTTCCCTTTGCGCTGACGCAGGCATTTCTGCCTGAAGAGGAGAAGCGACCTCTTGCGCCAACACGACGCCTGTCGGTCTTCTATACTCATCATCCGAAGTCTCTTTTTTCGAGCAAGCACTCAGGCTAAACATCGCTAGAAGCATACAAAAGAAAGCAGTTTTTTTCATAAGATGACTTGTAGTTTGGATATGAAATAGATACTAACTGAGCGCATTGAAATATGCACGCTGAAAACATAAATCGGACGCTCCAGCGGTATTTCGTACAAGATGTTTTATCGTCAGATTGAGGAACGATACAGATCGTTATATGTAATTTGCAGAGTGAATATGGATGGCGAATAGGCGAGTGCTTATAATGCACAACACGCAATATGCAACTTCACACTTGATTTGAAAGTTTATCTTTGATGATAGAAATCATATTTTTAATCTTGCCAGTTGTTTTTGCACTCTCGCTAAAGAAGGGTTCAGATAAAGATCTAAGTCGATATCGCGAAGAGGCGAAGGAACAGTTTCGCGCTTATCGAGCGAAGTCCAGCGATGCTCGTTTTGTCTTCAATGGAGCGGATGCTGAGATCGTTAAAGAGGAAGAGTCTATTATTGGTGACGAAGACGATGACCTAGTTGTTCAATATTCGTTAACCTGTTTCGCCAGAAATGCAGCGGGCGAATATTTTATGTTTGTGTCAAATCAAAACGGCAGACCATTTTTTAAACACGTCAGTCAAAGTAACGCCAAAATCGCTCTCGGAAAAATCCACCTTAGTCCACCAAATTAGCACGCACATCGCAGGGGCAAGATACGCTAATCCATTCGCGTACGTACCTCAACGATGACCACATATACTATTTCGATGGATATCTTCTATTTTAAGTGTAAAGCATGTCCAATGATATTGCGGCTGGTGGCGTGTTTTTGGGCTGCGAGGCGCACTTTGATTGGAGATTCTTTTTACAGAATTTTAAAAAATCCGTATTGGAGTACATGCAGAGCTTGTCAAGCTGGCACAGTAATGCCTAGGTATTGCGAGTTTTGCGGAGTTTAAAATAAAACGACGCGACGTGTCCGGGCACGAGGATTTTAGAACTCTACATAAGATGACCAAACCTCAGCGTAGAGTCCTCTTATCTGTAGCATTGCGGCGCATATAAATTGCTACAATCACTGCCAACAATTCTTATACGATAGCATTTCAACTTTGCATAGCGAATCTCACTGCTAACACCTTTCATAAGCGAATCCGATGTCAGATTATCCCCAATCAGCGCTAACACTTTTCGCTACCGGCAATCAGTTGATGGGCGATGCTGAGAATGACAAAGCGATTGCCTGTTTTACACAAGCGCTGGAAATCGCCCCTGACTTTGCCGAGGTGATGATTAATCTGGCTTATCTGCAAGAGCAAATTGGCGCATGGAACAGTGCTGAATTTTGGTATCAGCAAGCGATCACGGTACGACCCGACGTGGTACAAACTTATCTGAACTTAGGCGCGATGCTGATGGCACGCGATCGCTTTGATGAGGCGGAGAACGTATACCGGCAGTGTTTATTATTTACCTCCGACTCACCCGCATTGTGGTCCAATTTGGGTGTCTTGCTAGCCTGTACGAAACGAGAGGAAGAAGCTGAGGATTGCTACCGTAATGCGCTCAATCTGGACCAAGATTATGCGAAAGCACGTTTTAATTTAGCCTATATTTTGCTGCGGCAAGGGCGCTATGCCGAAGGTTGGCCTTGCATGGAAGCGCGTGATTGGATTACACGTATATCGGACGTGTTTACTTGTCAGCGCTGGCAAGGTGGCGACCTGTCCGGCAAATCGATCGTAATCGGTTTTGAGGCAGGTCATGGCGACATGATTCAATTCTGTCGCTATGCGGTTTTACTGAAAGAAAAAGGCGCGACTAAAGTCACGTTGATTTGTCATCCAGGTTTAAAAAGGTTATTCGTCAGTCTGGCGGGCGTGGATGAAATTTTGTCTCTAGATGATAATTTATCGAACCGGGAATGGGATTTTTGGACCTTGCCTATGAGTTTGCCTTTCCACTTTGAGACCCGCTTAGATACTATCCCTGCGACTATTCCTTATCTACATGCCGATGCAGATGTGCTGCAACAGTGGTCGGAAAAATGGCCAGCCCAATATTCACAGCTGTCGTCTGCCAATCAGAAACGCGTAGGTCTGGTCTGGAAAGGTAATTCCCGTTTTGAAAATGATGCGCACCGTTCGCTGCCGTCGGTGACGTATTTGACGCCTGTATTAAAGGTGCTTGGCATTCAATTTGTGAGCCTGCAAAAAGAGTTGGACGGAGAATCTATCCCAGAGTCATTTTCAGTATTAATGCTGGGTGACTGCGTCACAGATTTTGCAGATACTGCGGCGATCATCAAACAACTGGATTTAGTCATCAGTGTCGATACCGCTGTCGCACATCTGGCAGGTGCTTTGGGTGTGCCGTGCTGGCTGTTAGTGCCGGACTATAAACCAGACTGGCGCTGGCTGGCGCATCGTCAGGACAGCCCATGGTACCCGCATCAAATGCGTCTGTTCAGGCAGGACTCAGCTGGACGTTGGGATGCTGTGATGGACGAGCTTGCTGCGGCTCTGGCAATTTGGGTCAAAGACGGTAAGACATTTTCTTAGGGAGATGCGTGGATCACGCATCAATACAATCTGCCGAAATCATGCGCTTGTCGCTTACAATGCGCCCTTCTGCGCTGATTCAATATCAATAACATCGTCGATACCGTCGTCCACAACATCGTCCATAACATCGGCAATCTCGATAACAGCATCATCATTTTTAAACCTGGTAGAACTCATGAAATACTTTTTTAGACTGCTACGCATCGTCCTCGGCCCTTTCATGCTGTTGAAAGAAAGCCTGACACGGCCAAAAGGTGTCGTGCGCTCCGTCGCTGATCAGACTAAGGTCGATGCAGCATGCCAAAAGCTGGCCTTATATCAGTTTGCAACGTGCCCTTTTTGCATCAAGGTACGGAAAGAAATGGCGCGCCTGTCGCTGACTATAGAACTACGTAATACGCAACATGTGACAGAACATCGCCAAACTTTATTAGCCCAAGGCGGCAGCCCTAAAGTCCCCTGCCTGAAGATCAGCAACGACGACGGCAGCGTGAAGTGGTTATATGAATCCAAGGATATCGTGCACTATTTGCAGCAGGAATTTGCGGTAATATAAACATAGGATTTAGCAAGGCGTTTAATTGTTAGCATGCGCGAATAACGCATTGATTAGACATCGATCCGACATTAATAAGACACTAGTAAAATACAAATTCCATCATCTAAAATCAATCTGATGAAAATACATGGTCAATGGGAAATTACCGTAGTACGCAATGTTCTCGTACGCACTACAGCGGGTAGCTTTAATGAAGAAGGCACCTGGGCTTGCTTTCTCGATACGAAAAAAAAGGCACCGGTCAGCCAGCCTTGGGCGGGTCTGACCAATGCAGCTCATTGGGAGATGTCGAATGTAGATTCGCTACAAGCATTCCCTAAAATGCGTGAATGGGCATTCCAGAATTCTTGCGTCTGTCTCGCTGTAGTTGTGCCAGACAATATGCGCAAAGAAATCCACCGCCGCCAAACTGGCAACTTGCCAGAAGACTTAGTCCACTATTTCTCTACGATAGAAGAAGCTTGTACCTGGCTGACCTCACGCGGATTTGATTTTACGGTAGCCGATTATCCGCATGCAGAGTTCATCGCCAGAACACGTAAAGCAGATTAACAAGTCAACTCTAAAAACAAATGTCCAATCATTCTGCGGCTCTTGGAAGGAAATCACGCCAGAAGCCGCAGAATGATTGGACGCTCTAAATCGAAATTTTAGATTGATCCGGTAATTAAACCCATATCAACTAACTCAGACTTTCTCAAAGCACTTCCCACTCATGCCGCAACAATGCATACATGGCCATATCAACATGTTTTCCCCGACTAAAAGAGGCACCACGGGCGATGCCTTCTTTTAGATAGCCGCAATTGATCGCCACTTTTTCTGAGGCGATATTATCGACATGCATGTGGATTTCTAAGCGATTGATCAGTAAGGTTTTAAACAGATAGTCGGTTAGTAGTTGCACGGCCTCGGTCATGATGCCTTTACCACGCTGACCGCTAGCAAATAGTCCATAGCCGATCTCACGTGAGTTGAAGTAAGAGATAGTTTTGAAATGAAACACGCGACCTAAAATCGTCCCGTCGTGATCAACGATTAAAAACGTTTCATTGAGTTCTTTGCTCAACGATTCTGCTTCAAATTTCTTCTCCAATGCACCTGGCAGCATCATCTCTAAAGAGAGAAAATCACCTTTAGATTCCGGTGCGTTGAGCAATCTGATGAGCTCAGGGATATCGTCTTTTTGCACATGCCGAAGATGAAAGCAACTACCTTTGATCATATGAATGGTCTCCTGTCATGGGTAACTACACTAGAAGAATTTTTAATGAAAATGAACAACGTTCTATCCTTCCAGTGTACCAGCCAGTCACTCGTTTTCAATACATGACGAAGAGTTTTATCCTCGCAACGCCGATGCAGGAGACATATGCATTGCCACTCTGGTATGCCGTATGGTCGAGATCATTGCTACGATCGAAGCACTGACCAGCGCGGCCAATACCGCCCATGGTCCGATCGCCGCACGTTCAGCAAACTCATCTAAAAGAGATTCCCCCATGACGTAGGCCACAGGCAAACCAAGTAGCGCCGAGACGACGATCAGCACAATAAACTCATAGCTAAGTAACTGAGCGATATCTCGTCCCATGGCTCCATATAGCTTGCGCAAAACGATCTCTTTTGACCGTCGTTGCAGGCTATAGGCAGACAAGATATACATGCCAACAAACGCCAGAGAAATCACAATACACATCACAATCGAAACAATGATTAACATAGGTTCAATTTGTCTTGGCCCTCTTTCCAGCAAATTCCTTACCGGCTTAATCTGCAATATATTCTGAGGAAAATGTTGCGCCCAAAGATGGGTGATAGCGGCGCTAACAATAGCTGGATCACCCTCAAATTTGACGGACAGCGATGGCGTTTCTAGCGACAGCATAAACACGCGTGGTGCGGCATCCATCAGCAGGCTCTGGGTCCTGACAGGTTGATTGACTCCGATGATTTGTAAGGGCTTATCTTTGACTTTAATGAATTGTCCAACGGCAGCGGTAGGCGAGCTAAAGCCCAAGCGCGTAACAGCCAAAGCGTCAATCACGACCACACTGGGATTGTCAACGTTATCTATCTTTGCATCGAATAAGCGACCTGCTAATGGGGCGATCTCATAGACATTAAAGTAGTCAGGGCTGACCAGCGTTTTATCGAGTTTGATGACACGAGCATCGGGCATGGTGATATCGACATTCCAAAAATCAGCCTGGCCGATTGCCACGGTAGAAGCCGTTGTTTTGACGACGCTAGGCAGGCGCCTTACTGCATCACTGAAGCTTTTAGCGTTTGCCTGCTCTAATCCGTAGGGCATCTCAATCGAGAGAAATTTGTCTGGATCAAATCCAAAATTTAAACGGCTGATGTGTTGAAGCTGCCCTGACATTGTCAGTGCCATGCTAATAAAAAACATCCCGACTGCAAATTGAAATACTGTCAGGCTGCGGCGCAACCACATCCCATGAGTACTCACCGAACTGCCGCGTCCAGCGAGGATTGCGGAGGGACGTATTTTGGCTGTCATCAACGCCGGATAAAAACCTGCCAGCAATCCTATAACGATGCTGAAACCTAGCACAGCCAATATACCCAATAAGAAATTGGTAGCGGTCAGCAGTGACTCCAATGCAAAACCGGATAAAGCAGAAAATCCTGGCAAGACTAGCCATGCCAACAGCATCCCGACACCTGCCGCGATCAGGGAGACCAGTATCGTCTCTGTCAATACCTGCATGACGACACGCCAATGCGGAGCACCAAGCACTTTACGAATAGCAATCTCGCGCTGCCGCGCTATGATCCTGACCGTAGCCAGATTGACGTAATTTGCAATCGCTAACAACAAAACGAATAAGGCGATGCAGGCAACTGAAATAGTGATCGTTCGATTGCCTTTTCTTGATCCGTTACCACCGCCGACTACCGGGTCAAGGAAAGAATCTGTCAGCGCCCCTAATTTCACTTCATATAATGGATCGTGACCTAATTGTGCAAGTTGCTCCGCTTTGAGTTGCGCACGTAAAGGCGACCTGTCGGCATCCTCTGCAATACGCCGCGCAATTTGATCTGCGGAGATATTTGCACCTAACTTGATGTAAAGACGAGCTGACAAATCGGACCAGCTGTCTAATATGGCTTTACGCTCATCCGCTTTCCACGCCAAGGTATTGATACCGGTGACAGCAGAAAACGGAACTGTAGAGTTGTCCGGTGTATCGCTGATAATTGCTGATACGAGGAAAGTATCGTTTTTGATATGCACGTATTTTCCCAAGGCATGGGTATCGCCAAAAAGTCGTCGTGCAGTCGATACGGTGAGTGCCAGAGCATTCGGACGACTTAGGGCAACTAACAGATCGCCTTCAACCGGCTTGATACCAAATACCTCTATCAAACTGGCATCAGCCGTCGTGAGTTTGACGTTTTGTACCGCGCCGTCACCGCGCATCTCGGTATCCAGCACCACCAAGCGTGCTGCATGCAATGGCAAGCCGCTGCGCTCCAGGCCATCTTTTACTAAAGTCGGAATATTTTCATGCCAGCGCTGATCCTCCCAATTTGGCAAACTCTTGACGATAAAAATATGCTGATACTCGGGTACATGACGATCAAAATGCAAAGCGTAATAAATATAGCTAAGGCCAAGAAAGAACACCATAAATCCTATGGCTAATCCTATGATCGCTACCAGCGAATGCGCAGGTTCTTGTATCAGCAGGCGCCAGCCTATGCGGAAATCTCTGAATTTCATCAATGTCTATCGTATGTAATGGGGGGCGTCAGCTATTACTGACAGGGACTTCAGGTCGCCATATGATGAACTCACCATGCAAAATCAGCAGGCAAGTTCGTCAGAAAGTAAACAATCAAGCGGCACGCAAAGCATCCACCACCACATGCCCGTCCAGCAGATGCAATGTCCGTGATGCTTGTGCTGCATGCGATGGCGAGTGCGTAACCATCACGACAGTCGTGCCCTCGGCGTTAATGGTGCGCAAGATGCGCATGACTTCATCGCCATGTGCAGTATCGAGATTACCTGTCGGTTCATCGGCTAATAAAATAGCGGGGCCAGCGACTAAGGCACGTGCAATAGCAACACGTTGTTGCTGGCCACCAGACAATTGGGATGGCCTGTGTTTTGCCCTATGCCCTATGCCCAACTTCTCTAACATTGCGGTGACTTTAATGCGACGCTCTTTGACTGGTACTTCAGAATATTCCAAGGCCAGTTCGACGTTTTCATACACGCTGAGTTCTTCTATCAGGTTAAAACTTTGGAAGATGAAGCCAACTCTGCCGCGGCGTAGTTGATTTAATTGCGACTCACTCCAGCCTGCGACGTTTTTCCCCTCAAACCAGTACTCACCAGAATTGGGAATATCCAGCAAACCCAACAGACTAAGTAAAGTCGATTTACCGCAACCAGAAGGGCCTGTGATGGCGACATATTCACCGGCATCGATTTCGATATTTACCCCGTTCAGTGCGGCGGTCTGTACTTCGCCTGCGACATAGAGTTTACTGACGTTGACTAGTTTTAGCATGATGCTTCCTTATATGTTTTGTTAAAGGCTGGAATAAATTTACTTGTTAATTCAGCTTACTTTTAATTCTGCTACAACTAATTTACTCAGGCAGCGCGTAAGGCGACTGCCGGGGACATTCTTGCGGCGATTAAGGTGTGTCTGGTAGTCGCCAGCAAAGTCACTACGACAGCACCCAGCAATGCCAGGACAATTGGCCATAATCCCATCGGTGCCTGGTCTGCAAATTGCTCGACAAAACCCCTACCCGCAACATACGACAAGGGCAAGCCGACGATGGCGGCAATGCTGAGCAAAATCGTAAATTCTTTGAACAGTAGCTTGGCGATATCGAGTTTGTCAGCACCAAATAATTTACGCATAACGATCTCTTTAGCGCGTCGCTGAACTGCATAGGCAGAGAGAATATAAATACTGAAAATGGCTAGCGGAATCATGATGGCAGCGACAATCACGCAAGAATCAAAAATAGCTTGAGGACCGCCTGCGTTGACTTCCAAATTTTGTCGCAGATGACTAAGATTTAAATACATATCTGGGAAATGCTGATGCCAGACTTCAGTAATGGCTGTTTTTGCTGCGGTCAGATCGTTGCGTCCATTGACCGTTAATTGCGGTAAGAGCGGCGCTAGCGACGATTTTTCTGAGGTCGCAATCTGATACACAATTGGACGTGGTGATCCATGCATAAAGCCGCTGCTGACATTGTTACTGATGCCGACAATCTGCATCGCTTTGCCTTCCATACTAACAATCTGTCCCAGCGCCGCATTGCCATTGGCATAGCCCAGCCGGGTTGCGGCTAACTCATTCATCACCAAACCATTGCTGTTGTCACCAGAATCGATGTTGGGGTCAAACACGCGCCCTACTGCTGCCCCCAAACCAATGGTATGGAAATATTCTGGACCTACTCTCAAGGTGCTTAGACTAATAGTCTCTGTTTTGGTCGTCTTAAATTCCACCTTAGCAGGCCATGGCGTTGTATTTGCAACACCGTTGATCTCTGGCCGACGTGCCAGAGCATCCTGAAAACTACGAACCTCAGTCTGGCTCAATTCCGCAGGCAAGTTGATGATCAGCAGTGAGTCTAATTGGTAGCCATAGTCGATGTGCTTCAGATATTGGATTTGCGTCCCTATCGTCACCACCACCCCGGTCACGAACATGGCGATAGCGAATTGCATCACGGTTAACACGCGGCGCAGCCACAAACCGCCTGCTGTCTCACTATTCCCACGCCCACCCAGAGCATTGGCAGGGCGCATCTTGAGTGCAATCCAACCTGGATATAGTGCAGCGCAGATACCGACCAATATACCCATCACGATGACAATGGCGACAAATGCCATCCAGTCCTGGCGCGTTAAAATGCTCACCATATCTAACTCAGTTAACTCCGACCAGACTGGTAGTAATAACCAAGCTAAGAAGGCACCGGCAATTGCGGCGATCAAAGATACCAAGATCGATTCTGCCATCATCTGCATCAGCAACCGCCCTGCTGTCACACCCAGCACTTTGCGGATCGCCATCTCGCGCTGACGCGCTATGGTGCGGATGGTGGCGAGATTGACGTAATTACCTGCGGTCAGCAAAAGAATTAAAAACGCGACGGCATTCATCGCCAACGTAGCGATAGGGTCCCCTTTAGAGCCGCTATTACTACGCGCCTCGCTATCCAGATGCGAATCTGCTAACGCGCCAAATGCGATTTTCAATAAAGGCTTATTGCCAAGCTCTTGCGTATCTTTTGTATTCAGATGTCCGGCCAATGCCGAGCGACTGATGTCGGTGTTGATTGCGCTGGCAAGCTCACTCAATAAACCATCAGACTTGATATCCGTTTTATTACCTGATGTCGCATTCGACTGCGTACTTGGCAATAAGGTATTGGGCAATAAGCGGAAATAGACTTTGTTATTCAGAAAATTTTTATCGTCATAGGAATAGTAATTCCAGTTATCTCTTGCGCGCTGGCGCTCTGCCTCTGGCCATGCGGCAGAGTTAAGACCAGCTAGCGCGGAAAACTGAATCGAGCTGGTGGCCGGCTGATCAGGCAATACCGCCGCGATACGGTAAGAAGCGCCTCTGATCTGTAAATTTTTGCCAACAACGTGACGATCGCCAAAGAGTTTTTGCGCTGTCGCTACTGACAGTGCCAGTGCATCTGGGCGGCTGAGTGCCGCTTGCAAATCACCTTCCATTGGCTTGATACCAAATACTTTAGAAAAAGCCGGATCCACCAGAGTCAGCTCTACTTTGGTCACGACATCGTTGCCGCCGTCGTTCACCCGCATTGCGGCGGAATACGGCAACACTGCTGTGACCAATAAAGGAGCATCGCTTTTTTCCAGCGAGTCTTTCATCGACAAAGGGACATTCTCGCTCCAAAAACCAAATCCCCAATTAGGACGTGCCTTGACGACATACACATTCTGTACCTCTGGAACATTGGTATCAAATCCAAATTCGTAGCGGGTGAATGCCAGTACCAAAAAGCAAAAAGTAAATCCTATCGTCAGGCTGACAATCATAATGGCGGAATACACAGGCTGCTGTTGCAACAAGCGCCACCCCATCCGAAAATCTTTAAAGTTCATTGTCTTATCTCTTTCTTTTTTTACTGCCGATTTACTACCAATTTACTGTTTAAAGACTTAGTTACATCAACCGTCTCTGCTTGCTTTCTCATTACATCTAAGATACTCAACAATCCCTAATAAATTTCTTCTGTTCTGTGCAGCGCTTGTGATGAGGTTAAACATCTTAAAATTTTGATGAAAACCATATACTCCCCATCATTTTTATAAAAATTGGCCTATTGTCCAGACTTTATATGGACAATTAAATATACTATCTATGAGTATATAAATTATCATTCTGATACAGCAAAGAAAAAACTATCGTATTGATGCTGTCGCCTTCCTAAGTTGACGCGCCGAGGATGCTATTTTTTTGAAGCTATTTTTTCAATTGCAAGCGCGTCGCATTACCAAATGTAGCGTAACTCGACACGACTATTTTTTCTCCTGCACTGAGGCCTGATAAGACTTCTATCTGACGGTTATTGCGACGCCCAGTTTTAATCATGCGCTTCTCGGCATCAACACTATTGGCTGCGACCACAAAGACCCAGGCGCCGCCGCTGTCGGTGATGAATGGCGCATTGGGTAATAACAAAGCGTCTTTCGGTTCACCTAGGGTAATTTGCGCATCTAGGCTTTGACCGGGGTTGAGGCTGGCGGGTTGTGCATTTTTAAACACTAATTCAATCGAAAAGCGACCATCCTTAATTTGTGGGTAAACCTGACTGACTTCGACACGATACTCTTTGGCATCTTGCTTAAACACGCCTTGTCGCCCTATCGCAATACGGTTCAGATAATACTCATCGACTTGTGCTGTGAGCTTAAATTGGTCGGGATCGTCGATACGCCCAATATGCTGATCTGTTTTTACGGTCTCACCGATCTGCAAACGGAAATCTGTCAGGCGACCAGCAACTGGGGCACGTACCACCAGCGCATCGACCGTGGCGTTGACCAGCGTCAAGCCCGTTTCTATCGTCTTAATTGCATGCTCCATCTGGGCAACAGCGTCACGCTTGACTTCGGTCTCATTCGCGCTATGATTTTTCTCTTCATTAAAAGCACGTTGCTGCTGCTCCAAGGTATCGGCGGATTCATCCAGCGCGACCGAAGAAATAAAGCCTTGCTGAGCCAATTTGACGTTCCGGGCATGCTTTTTTTTCGCTTGCATTAGATTAAATTCAAGGTCAGATAAGCGGCGCTGATGATCAGAATTTGCGGCCTCAAAATTCACTCTCAAATTGGCCAGATTAGAAATCTGCTGAGTATGTTCTGACTGACGTTGCAATAGTTCTAAATTGCGTTGAGGGTTAGAAATCCTAAAAAGAATATCGCCTTTTTTCACCAACGCGCCATCATGCGCAAACACTTCTTCTACCCTGCCGGATTCAATGGAATCCAGTATCACAGAATGCAGCGCCTCGGCTTTAGAGCGGACGATAATGTCATCCAAAAAAATCCCGCTCTCGACGTTGGCGATACGTACATCGGCGGCAGATACCTGCAAACCACGCGGCATCAGATTCCATAAACCAGCAATCGCCAATCCGATTAAACATATTGACACCACGCTAATCAGAATTTTCTTATTATGATTCTGCGGCACGATGACATCCATCGCGGCACCGGTCACAGCAAGATGAGGCGTAGATAATTTCATGGTTCAATCAAAATGGTAGGAGGTTTTGTTTGAGAATGTTTTACTCATTCTGAAACTCATGTCTACTATCGCAATCTCTGTGCCATGCTGATTTGGATTGAAAAGGACTAAAAATTGGGGATTATTGATCGGCATTGATCGGTATTGGACAATCTGATTCAGACAGATTTTAAAAACTGTCCGATATTGAACACTTCACGGATACTTCCTGTTTTTACGCTCGTTAGCATTGGCGAATCATTGCTAGTGTCCTTTATCAAAGCTAGACTGTGCATTGACCCGTGCAAATTAAAATCCTACCAGCACCTACAGAAATCTCAGCCAGCTTTATTTTCAACTATGCACAATCATGTCTAATAGCGCACCTCATCTGCTGATCATTGATGACGACCCCGATGTAGCTTGTGCAGCGCAACTTTTGCTGTGTCGCAAATATGCGCAAGTCAAGGTCGTGACCGAGCCTGCACAAGTAAAAACTTTGTTAGTGCATGAACACCCAGATGTCGTTTTGCTCGACTTCAACTTCACCGCTGGCCGCACTGATGGCGGCGAGGGTTTGGCGATGCTGGATTTATTGCGGGCACAATATCCCGCTCCTGCGATCATCGCCGTAACGGCGTATGCCGACGTACCTTTGGCGGTGGAGGCATTAAAACGCGGTGCTTGTGATTTCATCACCAAGCCTTGGGACAATGCCAGACTACTGGCAGCGGTAGGAACGGCTCTCGCCAGAAAATCTACTACGCACGTATCTGACATATCAGGTACATCTGATGTGGTCAGCAATAATGATACGTCCATCGCATTTGCAAACCTGATGGGTAATTCTGCCAGCATGCGTGAACTCAAATCCATGATCGCCAACGTCGCTCCGACCGAGGCCAATGTCATGGTGCTGGGTGAAAACGGCGTGGGTAAAGAGCTGGTCGCACGCGCCATCCATTTAGCGTCACCACGTAAAGCAGCTCATTTTTTAGCGGTCGATATGGGCGCGATACCCGAGACCACATTTGAGAGCGATATGTTTGGTCATCGCAAAGGCGCTTTTACCGATGCGCGTAGCGACCGTGCAGGACGCTTTCAGGCGGCGCGCGGTGGCGTGTTATTTTTAGATGAAATTGGCAATCTACCTTTGGGGGCACAAGCGAAATTACTGACCGCGCTAGAACGGCGTGAAGTCACACCGGTCGGTATGGACAAGGCAGAAAAAATTGATGTGCGTATCGTCAGCGCGACTAATTTAAGCGAGATCAAATTATTTGATCCCTCTATTTTTCGCTCGGACCTTTTATTCCGCTTAAATACCATCGTCCTGCGCGTAGCACCTTTACGCGAGCGGCGGGAAGATATCCCTGATTTGCTCAGCCATTATCTGGCGCTATATCAAAATCAATATCAGCGCCCTGCACGCCAGCTCAGCGATACCGCTTTGAACGCGCTATGCGAGTACGATTGGCCGGGCAATGTTCGCTCTTTAAGGCACTCATGTGAGAGAGCCGTGATCTTAGGAACGCAGGCAGATTATCAGCTTCAGGATTTTGGCTTAAGCTTTGCAAACGCGACTTTGGTAGCGATGGCGGAAGTAGCGGGGATTGCGCCAGATAACAATACTCAGAATACCGTTCATACATTTAAGCTGACCAAACTAGAACGCGACACAATTGCCAGCGCCATGACGCAAGCTAGTGGCAATATTAGTCAGGCGGCTAAATTGCTGGGCTTAAGTCGCGCTGCTTTGTACCGAAAATTAGAAAAGCATGACATCTGAGATGCCCACTGAAATATTGCAAACATCGCCAACGTCACCAGTGTCACCGGCATCACCAACGCCGGACCCGCGCTATCGATATCGCAAACTGTTCTGCATTTCTGGCGTATTGATTTTGATGCTTGCCGCGGGCGCTACGGCTTATATTTTGACTGCAACACAGCTTGCACAGACAGCACGATTATTGGCATTGTCTGGATTACTAGCGTTGATCGGTAGTTGGCTATTTGGTTTTGGTCTGGCAGGTTTATTACCACGCCAAATCCATGTCCTAGCCGATGTGGCACCCGCATTACCGCATACCTCATCAACACTGCAAGAAAATCTAAGCACACTAGAAAATAGTCTGGAACACGCACCGATTGCCCTGTTTTCGATTGATACCACCTCCACGCCTTATCCCGTGCAAGCAATGAATGGCAACGCACGTCGGCTGATCGCCCCAGGTCGTGCGGTTCAGCCTGAGCAATTATTTGATCTGCTGAGAACGCAAGTGGTGGGCAAGCGCAGCATGATTTTGTTTGAAACCGAGCAAGGACTAGAGCGCGCATTACTTGCAACCAGCAGTTTGACCACGCATGGCAACACGCGATTGATGATTGCCTTAATGCCGGTAGAAAGCGAACTGCAATCCGAGGCGCAACAGGCATGGCAAAAATTAGTGCATGTGCTGACCCATGAAATTATGAATTCTCTGACACCAGTGGCATCTTTATCCCGCACCGCGCATGATTTGTTAGAGGACCTAAAACCAAGCTTACCCACCGACAGCATCAAGGACTTGACCATGGCTTTAGACGCTATCAGTCGCCGCGCGCATGGTTTAGCGGAGTTTGTCGGTAGCTACCGGAGCTTGTCGAACGTCCCTGCGGCACATCCAGAACGTATCCATCTGGCAACACTTTTTAAGCGCTTATCCACCTTAATCTCTCCAGCGTGGGCACAACGTGGCGGACGTGCCGAATTTATAACAGAACCGGCATCGCTAGAATTGATGATAGACCCTGCCCAATTTGAACAAGCCTTGATTAACCTCATCAAAAATGCGGAAGAAGCGACATCCAAAAAAGCCTCGCCCGAAGTGGTCATACGCGCCAAACTGAGTCGTGGCGGGCGTTTGCGGGTAGAAGTCACCGACAACGGGCCTGGTGTACCGGAAGAATTTATTCCTCATATTTTTACGCCTTTTTTCTCAACCAAAGAAAAAGGTAGCGGAATCGGCCTGGCAATGGTGCAGCAACTGATCCAGGGTAACGGCGGCACTATCCGCTATGCCCACGTGGTACAAGGCGGTGCGCGCTTCATTTTGACTGTTTAATAATCGCCCTCATAGTACCTAATCGACATAGCTGCATCCAACATCTGGATTGAAGAGTATTGACCTCCCTAACAGCAAAGGGTATGGTCATACTCACCAACGTTTGATGGAGACAAACCCATGTCAGCGTCCTTAAGTAATGACGAAATTGAGGATCGCTTTTTTTTGCTTGGGCGAATGGAGATCCTGAACATACTGAATGATCTGATCCATCGCCGGGAACCTGTGACCGTTTATTTTAATGGCGGTAATGAATTTATATTGAGCTTGCTGTTAGAGGCCAGAGCAGAGGCATTGATTTTTGATCTGGGTGGCGATGAAAGAGCGAACAAACTGTTAGAAAAAGCAGCTAGTTGCACGTTTTTAGCACTGCCGGATGGGATACGCGTGCAATTTTCCGGGATAGAGCCGAATCGGTTTTTATGGGGTGATAAAGATGCGTTTTGGGTCCCTTTACCAGAACGTATCGTCCGTCTGCAAAGACGCGAGAGTTATCGTAATGCTCTGCCGGTGGTCAATCCTCTAAGAGTGAAATTACTCATGGAAGAAGATAGCCAACTATATGATCTGGCACTACATGATTTGAGCGTAGGTGGTTTTGCCGCCACCGTGTATGGCGAAACGCCGTTGCGATCAGACGATAAAATCGCGCAGTTAGAAATCCAGTTATCCGATAAAAATGTCCTGATCTGTCCCGGACAAATTCGGCATGTCACCTTGATTAGTCGTGATGGCAATGGCCGTTATCGCATAGGCGTCAAATTTTTAAAATTACCACATGTGATGGAAGTCGCGATTCAACGCTTTATCATCAAGACCGAATATGAAAGACGTAAGCTACTGATGCTTTGATCGCTGGTCTTTTTCATGTTTAGTTTGCAGATTGATCAATCACAAGTCAGCCTATATTGGCAGGCAGTATAAAAACAGAAAACACCCGGAGAACCTATGTACGACGATAATGATTTTTTTGCGATAGCGAAGTTTTTGCGACTAGGCATCAAAATTACCCTGAAAAACCCAATGGGACAAAACTCTTCATTCTCAACCAGCTTCCCTACTCCCAAGGGATCGATTGTCAGTTTTGATGAGAAAAGTTTGTATGATCTGGAACGTAAGCTGCGTACCTTACTGGCAACTGATGTGCCGGTAAAAACCAAATTGGCACCGTTTGATTATTTGGGAACCAACTTCCGTGGTCTGATTTTCCACCTCAAAGAAGTCAATGAATTCGTACTGCAAGAAACGCATGATCTGTTCGGCATGGAATCAAAAAAAATAGTCCGTAAATCTGAACATTTTTTTCAACTACTGAAATAAAAATTCACCTCTGGATTTCAGTATTTGTTTCTTCAGTATTTTTTCAATACTTAGTTTCAACCTTCACATAACAGGGCTCAAGTGATAGATGCATTAATTTCCGGCAGATTGTATGGCCAAGCACAAGAGGGTAAAGGACAAGGCGGCAGTAGTTATGTCACTTGCAAACTACGACTTCCAACACCGGATGGTGACTTTATTTTCTGTAACGTCATCGCTTTTAACGACGATCTGCAAGATCAGTTATTAGCGCTGGGTGATGGCGATGCCGTCGCGTTGTCGGGCGCCTTAACACCCAAAGTCTGGGAAGATAAACAAGGCAATACCAGGCCAGCCGTAGATTTGGTAGCGCATGCTGTATTGACGGCATATCACGTTAGACAAAAGCGGGATGCGATGCTGATGGATGATGAAGAGCGCGACGACAACCACTGAGCTTAAAACGAATTACGTATAAAAAAGTAAGCCTGATGAAATCACTCAAAAATGATCAAGCTGGAGGAATAATATGAAATGGGAAGGCAATCGCGAGAGCGATAATGTAGAAGATCGTCGTGGTGATAGTGATGATGGCAGCAATAGTGGCGGCGGAGGTGGCTTTGGCGGACGTCATATTGGTATCGGTTCGATCGTGATCGCTTTGGTGGCCTCGTATTTTTTTGGTATTAATCCAATGACGGTGTTAAGCCTGTTAAGCGGCGGATCAGCGCCGGTCACATCGTCTCAGCAAAGCCAACAGCCGCAAGCACATCGCCCGCCTGCTAATGACAGAGAAACTAACTTTGTAAAAACCGTACTGGGTGATACGGAAGACGTGTGGACTGAAATGTTCCGCGCCAGCGGTAAGCAATATGTCAAACCAGTTTTAGTCATTTTTAATAATAGTACCTCTACTGCTTGCGGTAAAGGCGAGACCGCGACCGGGCCTTTTTATTGTCCGGTGGATCAAAAAGTCTATATCGATTTGAGCTTTTATCGCCTAATGCGTGATCGTTTTCATGTCAGCGGTGAGTTTGCGCAAGCCTATGTGATCGCACATGAGGTCGGACATCATGTACAGAATCTGATGGGCATTTCCGACAAAGTACATGAGGCGAGATCACGCGCATCACAAGTGATGGGCAATGCTTTGTCGGTCAGGATGGAATTACAGGCGGACTGCTTTGCAGGTGTTTGGGCGTTCCACGCCAACCAGTCACGCAGCATATTAGAAAGCGGTGATGTACAAACCGCCTTGAGTGCAGCAACCGCGATTGGTGACGATGCATTGCAACGTCAGGCACAAGGTCAGGTCGTGCCAGACTCGTTCACGCATGGCACGTCAGAACAAAGGGTGCGCTGGTTTAGTCGCGGATTGGAGAGCGGCAAAGTCGATCAGTGCAATACTTTCCAGGCAAAGCAACTTTGATTACAGTAGTTCAAAACTAGTTGAATGAAAAAATAACAAACAGCACGTGGTCGATATAAACCTAAGCAATTCCTAAGCGGCATTATTTTCAGTACTACCAAACCTTGTTGATCCACAACGCGTGTCAAACGCAACTTGGTTGTTGAAACGCTGGAATATCGACCCATTTGTTCAACGCTTGTGAAAATCCATCTCTTACCATTGAGTCGTACAAAAACCCTTCTTGAAAATATAATAATCCGTCTTGAGAATCAATATATTTGGAGCTAAAAAAGCTTGCAATGAGACCTTCTTTTGTTTTCGGGTGTGTTGTAATCGTGTACCGCAATATTGCCTTTGCTTTCACCTCGCTATACTCAACTCCATAGCCAAAGTAGTATAAAACTGCCAATATCCCCATATTCTTCTCATTGCCGTTCTCAGCATTTTTTTTGATGAGTTCGAAATAGGTTTTGGGATCTCTAATCGGTTCTTTACTCTCGCTCAAAAGATGAATAATTTTTTCGACTACCAATTGATCATTTTCTTTTTGCTGTAGATCGTCCACTTTATTTATATATTTATTCTTCTTAACAGTCTCGGCATAACATTGTGCCGATTCGACTATATCGGCTGCACGATTCAGATTTTTTTGGGTCAATCCACATATAGCGTATGCCGCCAAAAACAGGTTTTTTTCAGCCGCTTTTTGGTACCAGGAAATTGCTTTTATTTGATCTTGATGCTGACCGAAACCCTGCGCATATAATTGTCCGATTCCGTATAGGCTGTACTCATTATCAGCTTGTTTATCGTACCAATCGCGGGCCGTTGCATAGTTCTTCTGTACCCCTAAACCTTCGACATAAATTTTCCCGATTTCATAAGCCTACGGTTCTTGACGTATGGATTCAACCGCCATCCCGCTTTGCATTGATCGGATAAACCAGTTCATCGCTTTTGAGTAGTTAACGTCTACCACTCCGCCTTGGTATCGATAGTTGCGAGCAAGCTCGAACTGGCATTTTTGCATATTGGATTCTGCACAAAGCTCCAACCATTCAAAAGCAGTTGAGAAGTCATGATGCTTTTTTGAATTTTGGAACAGCATCAGAATCGTTGAACCAGAGTATAGGTCTTCCTTCTGAGCCGACTGGCTAATCTTATAATAACGAATTGCCTCTTTATGATCATAACTAACACCTTGACCCAACTCATAATTGATAGCAATTTTGCGTTGTGAAAAAACATTTCCGTTATCCGCTGCTAACTTGTACCAAAAGCTAGATTGCGTATAGTCTTGCTCAACTCCGAATCCTAGTTCGTAGTACCAGCCAAGCGTGGTCATTGAAGCGAAATCACCACCTTGTGCAGCCGTTTTCAGTTTGTTAATGTCTTTAATATCTGGTCGTGGAAGGCAAGCATGAGGCAAAGCCATGCTAGGAATTAACAAAGCCAACAAAAAGAGAAAAGTCCTAGTTGTTTTAGTCATGTTATCGATAGAAACAATATGTTTTTGAGGTAGCTATAGCAATAAGAAGAAGAACATATCAAGCATCCAGAGTATGTATCGCCTGCCCGGCTTTCTCCCACGCGTCTAATCCACCTAGCAACGGCCTTGCTCTGGTGTAGCCGCGTCCCATCAGCAATTTCACCATTTGCGCGGCGGAGGCTTCGTTAGGGCAATTGCAGTAGACGACGATATCGCTGTCTTGCTGCACATGAGGTATTAAGGTTTGCCATTCGTTTAAAGCGATCATTCTGGCACCGGGGATGTGACGGGTATCCAGATTGCGTACGGATGAAGAGCGGATATCGACGATCACAGGTGTTTTCCCCGCTGCCATCAGATCTACTAATTCATTGACGCTGATCCTAGTGATGTTCAGGATTTTTTGAAAACGCCAGCGTTGCCACCATTTGTAGCTGACGTACAAAATGAGCGCAATGCCCAATAGCGCCAAAGCGCCATTGCCCATCTCCAGCAGATGCCGGCTGATCATCTCAATATCGGGATGAAACAACCAGCCAGCACCGATGGCTATCCCGCCCCACAATAAAATACCGACTGCATCAAAACATAAAAAAGCTAGCAATGGCAAACGCAAAGCTCCTGCCATTGGCGCGACGATCAGCGATAAACCCGGTACAAATTTGGCGATCAGCAAAGTACTCAAACCCCAGCGCTCAAACCGGGTTTCGGTTTGTCTGACGCAGGAATCTGGGGATAAAGATAAGCGACATAACAGGCGCATCACCCGCACACCGTGACGTTGACCGATCAGATACCAGACGGTATCGCCAATCAAACTGGCCAGCAGCGTGACCGCAAGTAAGGCTGCCAGCGATACCTGACCATCGGCAGCCAATGTGCCAGAAATAATTAAGGTAGGAACTGTCGGCAAAGGCAGGCCTAATTGCATCAGCAAGACATTGCCGAAAACAATAATCAAGCCGTATTGTTGTGCCAGGTGGATCAGGGATTGCATCATGATTTGGGGAACCCAGTTGCAGAATTAAATCAAAATGAAGCTAAATAGTGGAGAACAAATTGCAGGATGGAGGCAAATACGCATTGTATGCCGGGCTAGCTTTTGAGATATTGCGGTGACTGAGTGGAGCGCGTTAGCGAAGACTCAAAATCTCTTTTCAGCGAGGAGAAATCCATATACTCCCTCTTAATTTTATTAAAATCAGCTTACAGACCAATGATTCTATGGACGATTAAATATACTTACTACCAGTATCACATGCACCCTAAACAATCAAACATCCATTTCAGCATTCAGTTTATCGAACTGAAGTTGCGCCTCGGCCAGAACTTCTTCTAGCGATGCTTGATCTAGTCCCAGACTCTCCCATGCCTGGCCGCTAATCTCTGGTGGCGTGTGATCGGGTGTTGTGCTGATGTTGAGTGCATGCGCAATACCATCAGCGACATGCACGATGGTTGCCAAAAAACCGAGGCCTGGTTTGTCCGGCTGGTGATGACCGCCAATGGCCTTGGCCATCAGTTCAGAAAACTGCCACTGGTTTGCCAGTGCCTCGCCCACTACCGCATGGTCAATGCCCAAGACCTGGCGCTCTGCCTCGAATTGCGTGACTTGATGTTCTAAGCGGAATGCGATCGTTGCCTCGTATTCAGACAAATAATGTGTCACTAAGACTAGCGAACCGATGTCGTGCAACAAACCTGCGGTGAAGGCAAGGTCGAGATTAAAGTTGAGTCGCCGGGCTAAAATCTTTGCCGCGATAGCGACCGCGTTGGAGTGGTACCAAAATCGTTTATGACTAAATCCCTTGCACTTGTTTTCCGGAAAGCAGCCAGATAAGGCAGCGATCATTACCATTTGCTTGAAGGTGTCTAATCCCAGCAATGTGATCGCCTGTGGAATTGTCGCTACCTTTACCATGGTGGCGTAATACACCGAATTAGCGTAACGCAAGGTCTTGGCAGTAAGCGCGATGTCACGGCTGACTTTTTGAGCTAACTCATTGATATTCATGTCATCCTGATCAATGGTATTGAGAAGTTCCATCACCACGCCAGGCAAGGTGGGTAAGTCTTTGACTTCTTGAATAATCTGCTCAATCGCAATGGCTGACATAGACAATTCCTAGACTGGTTTTTCCCCAGTATTACCCAAAACAGGGGAATCGCCAAAGGATAGCGAATAGCTTCGCAGATTTAAATTAACTTGTTGTAAATTTTATACGGTGGATTTACGCAAAAACCCAAACCCTTCACCACAGAAAAAATCGCCCTTAAATTTTACTGTCCAACCGTTTTTCACTAATGCTGGCTTTGGCTCTTTCTAACATATCAATCGCAGCAGGACCGCGCTGTAAAGTGACGGCAACTGCCAATGCATCGATATACGTCAGATGTGCCAGACGCGAGGTCATGGGCGTGTAAATATCCGGATCTTCCTCTACATCCACGCTCAAATGGACATCTGCCAATTCTGCCAATGGACCACCACTGGCGCATAGCACCAGCACCTTGGCGCCAGCACCTTTTGCCAGTTCTACACTACGTATCATGTCGCGGGTACGGCCTGTGCGAGAGAAGGCGACAACCACGCAATCACTATTTAATAAAGATGCCGATTGTGCCTGTAAATGCGCATCACAAAAGACTGTCGTAGGAATCCCGAAACGGAAAAACTTGAGCTGAGCGTCAATCGCCAAGGCACCGGAATACCCCAATCCATAACACTCAATGCGGCGGGCGCGTGACAGCAGATTGACTGCCGCCTCAAAGGTCGCTGTATTGGCAGAATTACGCGCCTCCATCAAGGCGGCGATGGTGCGATCAAATACCTTGGGCAACACATCACGCACATGATCAGCCTGATTCACGTCCAGATGTAAATACGGAATGCCAGTTGCCAGACTTTTGGCAAATGCCAGCTTAAAGCTTTTAAATCCGTCAAAGCCCAAGGATTGCGAAAAACGTGCAACCGTAGGCTCACTGACATCGCAAGCCTGCGCTAAAACTCGTATCGACATTTCCAATGCATCGTGCGGTTTGAGCAGCAAAAATTCTGCTACCTGCCGCTCAGCACGACTCAGCGCCGTGCTGGCCGTGCGGATGCGTGCCAATAAACCTTTTTCAGAAGGAATTGGTTTTGGGTCTTGTAGTACGGTGGCAGAATTAGGCATGTTGCTCTTTAATTAGAGAACTATTAGTGGTAATCAAGGACACCAAAATACATCGACATCACAGCTAGCTTCTTGCAGCAATACAGAAATCGGTAAAGCGCTACCCGCAGGAGTGTCTAATGCTCCCTCTAAAACCTGACGTTTTTCTGCGCCGGTAATGACTAACCAGATTCTGTCAGTATCAAGTAAACGTGGCAGCGATAAAGACATGCGGCTTTGATGCGTCTGCGGATGTAAGGCGGCCAGACAAGCCAGATCATCATGCCGGGTCGGCGCTTGCGGAAATAATGAAGCGACATGACCATCCGCCCCCATTCCCAACAACACGGCATTAAATGGCTGTGGGATTTGTTGCGCTAACCGGTGACTGATGGCCTCGGTCGCTACTTCCGGCGTACTTGCATCGTTTTTTAATGAAATTAAATTCCACTGACGACGATACGATGAGGCCATATTTTTTTTGAACAGACCTTCATTACTTTGTGCGTCGGCGTCCTCAACCCAACGCTCATCGGTCGCAACTAGGTTCACATTATTCACATCGCGCTGCGACAATAATTGATCAAGCTGGCGATATATCGGTGCAGGTGTTGAGCCTCCAGCAAGAGCAAAATAAGCCGGGAGTCGCTCAACTGCTGCACTATCGATAATACCTATCCATTGCGCGACTAAAGCGTCAGTAAGCTCGGCAAAATCATTAAAACTATGCAGCACCATGCTATTAGTTTTCAACATATTCTTCGCCCCATGCTGCACCGTTTTGCGCCAGCAAATAGCTGGACGCTGATGGCCCCCAACTACCGGCAATGTACGATTTCAAACCCTCGCTGTCGTTCTGCCAGGCGGTCATGATAGGATCAATCCATGCCCATGCGGCACCCAGTTCATCATCACGTACAAACAAAGTCAGGTCGCCATGCATCGCATCCAGCAACAGACGTTCATAGGATTCCACCCGACGCAAACTAGAGGCTTCAGCAAAATCCAGATTTAAAGCGACGTCAGACAAACGAATTCCCTCACCCGGCTCCTTGGCTTTTAAAAACAGTTGTACGCTTTCTTCCGGCTGCAAAGAAATGACCAGGCGATTAGAGCGCAAATTACTTTGCGAGCTGCCAAAAATAGAATACGGAATCGGTTTGAAATTAATCGTAATCTCCGCACTACGGCTGGCCATACGTTTGCCCGTGCGCAAATAAAACGGTACGCCAGCCCAACGCCAGTTATCAATTTCTGCTTTAATCGCCACAAAGGTTTCGGTACGCGATGCAGGCGGCACGCCGGGTTCCGACTGATACGAAATCACAGGCTTGCCGTCTACCGCGCCAGCTCGGTATTGGCCGCGCACGGTCTTTTTAGTGATGTCTTCCGGTGAAAATTTACGCAATGCGCGCAGGACTTTTACCTTTTCATCACGGATAGCATCGGGATTATCATTGACTGGCGGTTCCATGGCGACGATCGATACCAGTTGCAATAAATGGTTTTGCACCATGTCACGCAAAGCGCCTGTGTGATCATAAAAATCACCACGGGACTCGACGCCGACCTGTTCAGAAATAGAGATCTGCACATCTTGAATCGACTTACGGTTCCAGAGTGGCTCTAAAAATGCATTGGCAAAACGCAGCGCCAACAAGTTTTGCACCATCTCTTTACCGAGATAGTGATCGATACGATAAATCTGATTTTCGCGCAGATGGGTGCGCAAAGATGCGTTGATTTCTTTTGCCGATTGCGCATCACGTCCCAGAGGCTTTTCTAATACAACCCGGGCATTGCCTTCCACCAGACCATGCTTGGACAATTGCTCTACTACTGGTACAAAAATATCGGGGGCAGTCGCCAGATAAAACAAAGTCGGATTAGTGTCGCTGGTATTAAGTTGACTTTTTAAGGCGTCAAAATCGCCAGCTTCGCGGGCATCAATTTTGGAGTAATACGTCAGCGCCAAAAAGGCAGCAGTCTTTTCACTATGGCCTGCATCTTTATCAATCGCCTTAGTGCCGTGTGACTCAATACTCGCCGCAACACGAACCCGGAATTCTTCGTCCGTCAGCACCTCGCGTGCAGCACCGATAAATTTAAAGTCAGCATCTAAACGACCGTTCACAAATGCGCTATACAGCGCGGGAATGATCTTGCGTTTGGCGAGATCGCCAGTGCCGCCAAATAATACGAATGTGGTCATGCTGACTCCAGAGTTATTCTAAATTTGAGATGAATAGGATTTACGCAAAACCGCCCCAGCTGCGTTGCAGCTCCTAGCCGTACTAAAGTACTGTCGTCGTCGCTACGCCTTGCTGGGACAATTTTGCGTAAGTCCTGATGAAACGAAAATAAACTAGGTTATACCGATATTTTTACTACACTGATTTCATGTTTGATTATGTGATTTTATTTTATTGATTATGCCTGATTTCAATCCAAAATGTAGTTTCATTACGATAAATTTGTCATTTTTACTGTTTTAATCGAGTTAAATACTCATAAATGAAAGTTTGTTACAGTTTTACTAGATTTATGCTATCTTCATTCCATCCAAAAAAATTATCCAAAAAAGTCTGAAGCGAGCCTCCTCATGAGTACATCTGCATCAAATACACCCGCCAACATCAACCCAATCAACCCAACTGTTGCCCGCGTGACAGAACGTATTACTGAGCGTAGCAAAACCTTGCGCACTGCCTATCTGGCACGCTTGGAAAAAATGCGGGGACGCGGTCCACGTCGTGCCAGCTTGTCTTGCGCCAATCAGGCACATGCCAACGCAGCGATGGATAGCGGCACCAAAATCTGGTTGAATCAAGCACAAAAACCGAATATCGGCATCATCACCGCCTACAACGATATGCTGTCGGCGCATCAACCGTATGAATCTTATCCGCAACAAATCCGTCAGGCTGCATTGCGCTTTGGCGGTACTGCCCAAGTCGCGGGCGCCGTGCCAGCCATGTGCGATGGCGTCACCCAAGGTCGCCCTGGAATGGAACTGTCTTTGTTCTCACGCGATGTGATTGCGCAGGCGACTGCGGTAGCGTTGTCGCATGATGCGTTTGATGCGACTTTGTGCCTTGGCATTTGCGACAAAATTGTGCCCGGTCTGTTGATCGGCGCTCTTGCATTTGGTCATTTGCCGACGATTTTTATTCCCGCCGGCCCTATGGGTTCTGGCTTATCAAATAAAGAAAAAGCCGCAGTACGTGAGCGCTATGCCCAAGGCAAAGCGACCAAGGAAGAATTACTGGCAGCAGAAAGTGCGGCTTATCACAGCGCTGGTACCTGCACTTTTTACGGCACAGCCAACAGCAATCAGATGTTGCTGGAAGCCATGGGCTTGCATTTGCCCGGCGCGGCTTTCATCCATCCGGGCGATCCTTTGCGCCATGTGCTGACAGATGCGGCGGTTGAGCGGGTTTTGCAGCTAACTGAACATGGCGATCAGTTCACGCCGATTGGCAAGCTGGTCGATGAAAAAGTCATCGTCAATGCAGTCATCGCCTTGCTGGCCACTGGCGGCTCGACCAACCATACAATTCACTGGGTTGCAGTCGCACGCGCGGCAGGCATCCTGATCGACTGGCAAGATTTTGATGAATTGTCTTCGGTTATCCCCTTGCTGACACGCGTCTATCCCAACGGTACTGCTGACGTGAATGCATTTGAAGATGCGGGCGGCCCTACGTTTGTGATCCGTGAATTATTGTCGGCAGGTTTGATGCATGCCGATGTCAAAACTGTCTACGGTAATCAAGGTTTGTTAGGACACACCAGCCGCCCGGCACTGGTAGAGCATCCAGAGGGCAATAAAGTCCAATGGCAAACCCTCCCCGCTATCTCGACCAACCACGACGTCGTGCGCAATGTGAGTGATCCGTTCGCAGCGACTGGCGGTTTGCGCTTGTTACAGGGTAATGTCGGTCGGGCGATTGTGAAAGCCTCTGCGGTACCAGAAGACGCCTGGATCGTACGTGCGCCAGCGATTGTGTTTGAGTCGCAAGACGCACTGGTCGGCGCTTACAAAGCAGGTGAACTGAACAAAGATTTTGTCGCTGTCGTGATATTTCAGGGGCCGCAAGCCAACGGTATGCCAGAGCTGCATCACTTTACGCCAGTGTTAGGTAGTCTGATGTCGGCTGGCTATAAAGTCGCCCTAGTCACCGATGGCCGCATGTCCGGTGCCAGCGGCAAAGTGCCTGCTGCATTGCATGTCAGCCCGGAAGTAGCGCAAGGCGGACCGCTAGGTAAAGTACGTGATGGCGACCTCATTGAATTAAACGTCCATACCGGTGAACTGCGGGCCTTAGTCGATGCGGAAGAGTGGGAACAACGCGCGGTTCGCGTGCCATCGACCGAAGCAACATTTGATTACGGTCGCGAATTATTTGCAGCACAGCGACGCGTGGTCACTGCGCCAGAACACGGTGCATCGACTTTGTTTATCGATTGAGGCCGTCAAGCAAATAGGATGTGCCGCTATTTATCTGTTAAAAAAGAACCATCACTAAAGAATTGAGACCATCATGATCCACACAAAACAAAGCATCATTGCGCAATTAGAACAACTTCGTGTTTTGCCGATTCTGGTGACAGACGATGTGGATCAGGCAATTCGTTGCGTGACGACGCTCGCAGAAAACGGCTTGCCTGCGGTTGAGATTACCTTGCGTACACCAAACGCAATGACTGTCTTGCGCGAAGTCATCAAAGCTTGCCCGAATGTCGTTGTTGGCGCAGGCACGGTACTCACCTCCGCCCAGCTGGATGCGGTGAAATATGCTGGTGCGGCATTCGGCATCAGTCCAGGTATCACGCCAACCCTGGCACGAGCAGCTGCAGAATCCGGTCTACCGTACTTCCCAGGCGTTGGTGGTGCAAGTGATTTGATGCTGGCATTGGAACATGGCTTTGATGTCGTCAAACTATTCCCGTCCGACATCGTGGGCGGCATCAAAATGGCAAAAGCCTTGGGCGGCCCTTTCCCCGACGTACGTTTTTGCCTGACGGGTGGCGTAACGGTGGAAGCAACGCCGGGCTTATTGCGTCAAAATAATATCTTGTGCGTCGGCGGCTCCTGGATGTGCCCTGCCTCCCTGATCAATGCTGGCGATTGGGAAGCAATCGGCACACTGGCGACGCAAGCGATGATTGCAGGGCGTCCTCAGTTGGCTTGATTTTCCATACAATTTCTATGTAGAAAACGCACTAAGCTGACAAGAAGCAATCCATAAAACTCCCTCTAAAAAAACATATACTCATCTAGGTATTGTAATTTTTACTCTAATTGTCCAATGATTCATTGGACAATTAGAGTTTTAATCAAGATACTCCCCCTTAAATCGATTTTTTGCTCATAGAATCAATTCTGATCATGACGACCTCTGTTTCTCGTACTCCCCTTTGGTGTTTGCTGCAGCAACGGGCGACGAATATGCCCAGCCTGAAAGAACTATTCCGCGCCGATCCGCAGCGATTTACGCATTTTTCTGCATCGGCTTGCGGTATCTTGCTCGACTACTCCAAACAGAGAATCGACACGACCGCCAAGCTCAATTTGCTGGCGCTGGCGCGACAACAAGAGGTCGAGTCTCATCGTGATGCCATGTTACGCGGCGAAGCGATTAACAATACCGAAAACCGTGCCGTACTGCATACCGTGTTGCGGCTACCCAAAGGCGAATCGTTTTATCTGAATGGCGAAAATATCGCCGCCGATGTGCATCAGGTGTTGGCACAAATGCGTAGCTTCAGCGATGCGGTACGCGAAGGTCGCTGGCTGGGCTATACCGGCAAACCGATTAGTACCGTCATCAATATCGGTATCGGAGGATCAGATCTGGGACCACAGATGGCGTGCATCGCCCTGACTCCGTGGTCGAAGAATAATTTATCCCTGCACTTTGTCTCCAATGTGGACGGTCGCCACGTCGCCGATGCGTTGAAAAATGCGAATCCTGAAACGACGTTATTCGTTGTCGCATCCAAAACCTTTACCACAATGGAAACTTTAACCAATGCCCGCACTGCACGCGAGTGGATGCTGGCGCACGGATGTCCGGCAGAACAAATCCGTCAGCATTTTGTGGCACTCAGCACGAATGTGAAAGCCGCTGTAGATTTTGGGATTGCGCCAGAAAGTGTATTTCCATTCTGGAATTGGGCTGGCGGTCGCTATTCGATGTGGAGTGCTATTGGTTTGTCAATTGCGCTCTATGTCGGCGCAGATCGCTTTGAAGAGATGCTGGCAGGCGCACATGAGATGGATTTACATTTCGCGCAGGCACCGCTTGAGCAAAATTTGCCGGTATTAATGGCCTTGATCGGCGTCTGGAATATCAACTTCCTTGGGTTACAGGCGCTGTCGATTGCACCTTACCATCAGCGTATGACACGCCTACCTGCTTATCTGCAACAGCTAGAAATGGAAAGCAATGGCAAGTCGGTGACGAGAGAAGGTCAGCGGGTAGATTATGCCACCTCACCGATATTATTCGGTGAAGCGGGCACTAACGGTCAGCATGCATATTTCCAGTTATTGCATCAAGGCGCGACGATTATCCCGACCGATTTTATTGTCGTAGCCGAAGATGATGCCGGCATGCCAGGACACAATAAAGCACTACTGGCCAACTGCTTTGCACAATCAAAAGCTATGGCATGGGGTAAAGATATTAACGAGGTACGCGCCGAGCTGGGTGATTTGTCAGACCAGGTATTGGCGCCACGGGTTTTTGAGGGCAATCGTCCAACATCAACATTGTTGCTAGATTCCCTCACGCCACGCTCATTAGGCGCATTGATTGCACTGTACGAGCACAAAGTATTTGTACAATCAGTGATCTGGGATATTAATGCGTTTGATCAATGGGGTGTAGAACTCGGTAAATCGCTGGCACAGCAATTGATTAGTCTGGATCCGTCCGCGGTAAAGGAAGATTACGATAGCTCTACCCGTGGCTTGCTGAACGCGATTGGCAAACGGAATAAATAGGGCGAATTGAGTAGCGCTATGGTTCACTGCAAAATCCTTTCGCCGGTCACTATCGCAGCCGAATTTTACATACTCCCCTTTTATTTTCATCAATATTCAGTATTACCCAATGATTATATGGACAACTTAAATATACCCACCCGGAGTAATACCAAGCATGACACTTCTGATCAACGATAAGTTCGCCCGCTGAATGTTCGTGCAATCAGTATTCAATAACAATTACTCAAGCGAATATGACTCAACCACTATCAAGAATCGATATGACTGAAGACGACAAAGACCAAAGCCTGCGCGAAGACATTCGTCGTCTGGGACGAATACTCGGCGATACAGTACGCAATCAGCATGGTGACGTCGTGTTTGATTTGATTGAGACCGTGCGACAAAACTCGATCCGCTTCCGTCGCGATGCAGATGAGGCTGCGCGGGAAGAACTGGAGTCGACGCTGGACACGCTGACCAATGACCAGACGACGCAAGTCATCCGCGCCTTCAGTTACTTTTCCCATCTGGTGAATCTGGCAGAAGATCAGCATCATATCCGCCGTACCCGCAAGCATCTGATCGCTGGCTCAACACCACGCGCAGGCAGTCTGGCGCACACGATAGAATCCTTGTACAACAGCGGTCGCAGTACCCAACAGTTACTGGATTTTTTTCAGACCGCAGAAGTTAGTCCTGTGCTGACAGCGCATCCGACTGAGGTGCAGCGAAAAAGTATTTTGAATTGCCAGACCGTGATCACTCGCCTCTTGGATGAGCGTGATCGTATGCAATTGACGCCGGAAGAATCGGACGCCAATGATGAGGCGCTCAATCGTGCCGTGCTGACCTTATGGCAAACCCGTATGTTGCGCACCTCTAAATTATCGGTGCTGGATGAAGTGGAAAACGGTCTGAGTTTTTACGATGCCACTTTCTTACGCGAGCTACCGAGTTTGTATGCAGGTTTAGAGGATTTGCTGAGCAGCAAAGAAGACAGCCATACACCGGTTGATTTACCGAGTTTTATGAAAATGGGAAGCTGGATCGGCGGCGACCGCGATGGCAATCCATTTGTCACCGCCAGCGTGCTGGAACAGACTCTGTCCATGCAAGCAACCCGCGCCCTCAAATTTTATCTGGATGAATTGCATACGCTGGGTTCGCAATTGTCGATGGCGACTTTACTGGTAAATGTGTCGGCAGACTTGCTGGATCTGGCGCAACGTTCGCCCGATCACTCACCGCATCGCGCAGATGAACCCTACCGCCTTGCCGTCAGTGGCATTTATGCGCGGCTGGCTGGCACCTACAAACAATTGCTGGGCGCAGACCCGGTGATTCATGCATCCGGCGATGCGACGCCTTATGCCACGGCGGAAGAATTATCAGCCGACCTGGATATCGTCCATCAGTCATTACTGGATAACGGCTCGGCTGCGATTACAAGGGGTCGTTTGCGTCACCTGCGCCGTGCCGTGCGCGTGTTTGGATTTTATTTAGCACCTGTCGATCTGCGCCAAAATTCCGATGTACATGAGCGGGTTGTGGCTGAATTATTAGAAGCCGCCAAACCCGGCAGCAACTATCTGCAATTGAATGAAGAACAGCGCATCAGTTTGCTGGCGGCTGAAATCGCCTCAGCACGCCCACTGGCCTCGCCCTATATTACTTACTCGGAAGAGACCCAATCTGAGCTGGCGATTTATCGTGGCGCCCGAACGGCGCAATTGCGTTACGGCAAGGGTGCTGTCCCCAACTGCATTATCTCCAAAACCGATGGCGTATCGGACATGCTGGAACTGGCTTTATTGCTGAAAGAAGCAGGCTTACTGCATCCGCTAGAGGGCAGTCTGGATGTGAATATTATTCCGCTGTTTGAAACCATTGGTGATTTACAAAACAGCGCACCGTCGATGGATAGATTGCTCGCTCTACCCGCTTACGCACGCTTACTGGCAAGTCGCAACCATGCGCAAGAAGTCATGCTGGGCTACTCCGACAGCAACAAAGACGGCGGCTTCCTGACATCAGGTTGGGAACTGTATAAAGCTGAGTTAGATCTGGTAACAATATTCGCTAAACATCAAGTACGCTTGCGCTTGTTCCATGGCCGTGGCGGCTCGGTCGGTCGTGGTGGTGGCCCAAGTTATCAGGCGATTCTGGCGCAACCAGCAGGTGCGGTACAAGGACAAATTCGGCTGACTGAACAAGGCGAAGTGATCACCGCTAAATACGGCAATCCTGAAGTTGGCCGTCGCAATCTGGAAGTGTTGGCAGCAGCGACTCTGGAAGCCAGCCTGCTGTCGGATAAAGAGCCCGCACCGCCACCCGCATTTTTAAAAGTGATGGAAGAGTTATCCGATCACGCGTTCCGCGCTTATCGGAATATGGTCTATGAGACCGAGGGTTTTGAGCAGTATTTTTGGGAATCCACGGTGATCTCAGAAATCGCGGGACTGAATATTGGCAGCCGTCCGGCATCGCGTAAAAAATCTACTGCGATAGAGGATTTACGAGCGATTCCTTGGGTATTTAGCTGGTCACAATGTCGCCTGATGTTGCCGGGCTGGTTTGGTTTTGGCTCAGCCGTCACAAGCTACTTGCAAGCACATCCAGACCATGGGCTACAAACTCTGCAAGCGATGTTTAAAGACTGGTCGTTCTTTTCTACCGTCTTATCGAATATGGAGATGGTGTTATCCAAAAGCGATATCGGTATCGCCAGCCGCTATGCGCAACTGGTCAAGGACGAGGCTTTACGTAATCGTATCTTCCCGCGTTTAAAAGCCGAACATGAAGCGACTATTGCCGCTTTAACGTCGATCTCTGGGCAGTCAGAATTATTGTCTGCGAACCCTTTGCTAAAACGCTCAATCAGCAATCGCTTCCCGTATTTATCGCCGCTAAACCATGTGCAGGTTGAGTTACTGGAGCGCTATCGCAATGGCGACCCGGATGAACGGGTAAGGCGCGGCATCCATTTGTCCATCAACGGGATTGCTGCTGGCTTGCGTAATAGTGGTTGAAATCGTGGTTGAAATCGTGGTTGAATAAGTTTTAAATAAAAAAAGCCCTCACTTGAGTTGAACCAAGTGAGGGCTTTTTTACATTTAAAACTTCTAAGACTTTTTAAATTCTTAAAACTTAGAATGCAAATTGCAGACCGATATTGAAGTTAGTGACATTGCCGCTAGAATTTGGCACTTCAACTTTACGGCTTTCAACTTCAGCGCGAACTGAAATGTTTTTGTCGAATGCATAAGTAACGCCAGCACCAACAACTGCTTGAGTGGAGTTAGTTGACTGAGAAGCATGAGCAGAACCCAAAGATGCTTCTACTTCGCCTTTAACGTAAGCAATACCCAACTTAGCGAAGCCGCCCCATTGATTGTTGAAACTAGCGCGATACACGCCAGACAAATCAACGCCGCTACCTTTAATTTCGCCTTTTAATGCGCCATCGCTAACAGTTACTTTACCCAGATTGAAGTAACTAGCCTCAACACCCCAGTTTGTATTGTCGATGTTGTAACCACCCAGCACTTTGAATGCTGTATCAGTTGTTTTGCAGCTTGTAGTGCCTGAGCAATCGCCATTCCAACGGGCTTGACCAACTGTAGCGCCGGCATAATATTGCGCACTTGCGCTTGCAGTGATGAATAAACCAGAAACTGCTAATGCAGCAGCAATAATTTTCTTATTGAACATTTTTTACCTTGAATTTAAATATGTTATTAACTACACGCAACTAATATGTGTTTTATCTATTGCGAGTACCATATTGTAACAGAGAAATAAATAACTTATCAAGAAATCAATTCCCCATACAAAATGTCAACTCAATTACTCGGCGTCATCGGCTGGTCAGGTAGCGGCAAAACCACATTGCTGGAATATGTCATCGCACAACTAGTTGCTACCGGCACAAGTGTAAATGTGATCAAACATAGTCATCACGACATTGTTTTAGAACCGGCGCACAAAGATAGCGCGAGATTACGTATGGCAGGCGCGAATGAAGTGCTGCTGGCCTCGCCTTATCGTGTTTCATTAATCACAGAGTTACGGCAACAGCCAGAACCCTCGTTGTCTGACTTGCTCCCCCGTCTGGCAGCCGCCGACCTGACTTTAGTAGAAGGTTATAAGTGGGAGCCCATTCCAAAACTAGAAATCCATCGTCCCGGCCTCGGCAAACCTGCTCTGTACTCAAGCGATCTACGTGTGGTGGCAGTTGCAGCAGATACGCCAGCACCCGAAGATCTACGCGCCGGCATAGTCTGGCTCGATCTAAATCGACCGGAGCAGATACTAAAATGGCTACAACTTGCGCTAGCAGAAAAGTTATTTTCGGCCTCGCTATAAAGTCGCACCCAGTTCTAGCCGTTAAAGAAGACATGCATTAATGGGAGAACATAATGGATGTTACAGGTATTGCCAGTGTTGCCACAACTTTGGCCGATGTAGGTACTAGCCAGGCAGTTAGTATTGCTGTGCTAAAAAAAGCACAAGACATTAGCAAGGACAGCGCAACTGCTCTGATAGAAGCGATTCCAAGCGCTCCAACAGTATCGAATTTACCGCCAAATCTTGGCAGAAATATCAATACAACTGCTTAGTCCTATTTTGTTGCCGACGTACATGCATGTGCGTCGCGCAACTTTATTTTTACTGTAGTTCATTCTTGTGAATTACATTTGAGCTACGTCTTCAGTTTTCTCGCACCTCCTCACTTCACCAACAACTCTGTTGTCAGCCAAGCTTGCAAACCTAAATCGAAGTTCAACTCAATGGACTGAAAAGTTACGCCCAAACTGTCAAAAATCCAGCAGCAAAAAAATCTACAATCAGTGATAATCCTGTCGAGAATACTGAGTAATGTTAATCGACGTTGAAACTGACGCGACAAGGAAAAATAATGACTGATACACAATGGGGATGGTCGGATCGGCTAAGTTTGAGCTATGCACCTATGGATGAAACACATCAAGAATTTGTCACACTTTGCGCTGCGCTGGCAGAAGATAATCCGGCTACCTACATCAAGCGTTTAGATGCCTTGATCGCACATTCAGTCGAACACTTCGATCAAGAAAATCAATGGATGACTGAAACCCAATTTCCACCAGGTGGCTGTCATATCACAGAGCACAACACCATACTGCAAGTGATGCAAGAAGTACGGCGCCGGATAGAATTGGGAGAAACCGATTTAGGCGCGCGCCTGGCAGAAGAATTGCCGCATTGGTTTGAACATCATGTTGATACCATGGACAATATGTTGGCGCGCTTTATGAGTAATGAGCAAACTGAGCAGATGCAGCAAAATCAGCTTGCAACATTGCCTGAAGAGCCAGTCAGCGCCGGCACAGCAGCCGTCTGATTATTCAACAAATAAGCAAAACGCATTAGGGTGAATTAAGCGGCAATCACCTTGATGCGAACATCGCCCAGGACTACTTTTTGTCCTTGCCGGATTTTGGCTGTTTTACGTAATTCCTGCTTACCGTCAACTGCGACAGCGCCACTGGCGACAATCACTTTGCCCGCACCGCCACTGTCGCATAGTCCGACCAGTTTTAATAATTGATTCAATTCAACGAATTCGCCATCCAGGCTAAAAGTAAGTTCTTGCATAAAATTCCTGATCAAAATTAAGCTTCTTGTTAGCTACCAGGCGAAGAATAACCTATCCGCCCAATAACCCAAACTGAAGCTAAAAATTAGTGCCCAGTCAAGATTGAATCTAATTTGAAATTTGTTTCGTAAAAATTAACAATGAATACAAAATCCATATAAAAGCAGGACATTTTTTAAAAAGATGTGTAAGGTATCTCTGCTTTGATCGACTATTCGTTGTAAGTGATGTGTATTGATTCAACTTAAACCCTTTTTAATTTATTGGAGATAAACATGAACAACAAAGCCATGATCGCAGTTGCATTAGCAGGTTTGCTTGGTTCCGCTATGGCAGTCGCCGCTGAGCCAGCAAAAACAGAAAAATGTTTTGGCGTTGCCAAAGCAGGTCAAAATGATTGCGCTACTAAAACTGGCTCCCATTCTTGCGCTGGCCAAGGCAAGAAAGATATGGACCCTAGTGAATGGAAAAAAGTCCCGGCAGGCACCTGTGAAAAAATGGGCGGCAAAGTAGACAAAGCAGCCTGATTTTAGCTAAATTTAATACAGCTTGAACTCCGCGTTCGAAACGATGCGCAAACCGACCGTCAACCTAGGTGTTGGAGTTGGTTTGCGCAGTCAGCATTATCGTGATTTTCTGAATGCACCAGTAGCAATCGACTGGTTAGAGGTGCATTCAGAAAATTATTTTGGCGATGGCGGTTACGATCTGCATGTTTTGCAGCAACTGCGTCAAGATTATCCCATCAGCCTGCATGGTGTCGGTTTAGCTCTCGGCTCTGCCGTTGGTTACAGCGCATACAACGACGCCCATCTGCAAAAATTACACCTACTGGTTCAACGCATACAACCCGCTCTGATATCCGAACATTTGTGTTGGGGTGCTGTGACTGGCCGTCATTTGAATGATTTATTGCCGCTACCACTGCGACAAGATGCTTTAGAGTTGATATGCGAGCGGGTTGATCAGATACAAAATCTATTGCAAAGAAGTGTGCTGATCGAAAACGTTTCGACCTATTTACGCTTCGCCCAAGATGAAATGTCCGAGGCAGAATTTCTGGTACAACTGGCAAAACGTACAGGCTGCGGCATTTTATTAGACGTCAATAACCTCTACGTCAATCAGCATAATCACGGGGAAGATGCCTTAGCAGCGCTACGTCATTTCTCTGGTTTGCCACAAGGTGTGATTGGTGAGATTCATCTGGCGGGACATTTGCGTACTGATGACTGCCTGATCGATCATCATGGTTGTGAACTAGCGCCGGAGGTATGGGATTTATACCAAACAACGTGCTCGCTACTGGGTACAGAAATCCCTGTGTTGATTGAATGGGATACCGATATTCCAGCGCTACCGGTTCTACTGGCCGAAGCGGCTAAGGCGACGCATTACAGGGATGCGGCTCGTGCCAACATCATCAACGCAAGTAGTGTCAGTAACTCAATATCAGCGGCACATCATGGCTGACCCTCGCAGCCTCTCTGCGATACAACAGCAGTTTGCAGATGCTTTATTGTTTCCCGATCAAAGTACAAGGCCATTGTTCAAATCCTCGCCGGAACAAGCACAAGAACGCTTGGGGATTTATAGGGGGAATGTGTCCGCTATCTGGACTCAAGCCTTACAAAATACCTATCCTGTTTTATATCAATTGGTCGGCGCAGAATTTTTTGAGCAAATGGCCAAAGCCTACGGACGCGCCCATCCGTCTACTTCAGGCGATTTAAACGAATTTGGATCGCAGCTAGCCATTTTTTTAGCCGATCCGATAACTGGTATCGGTATCATCAATGACTATCCCTATTTTCCAGATGTCGCCAACTTAGAGTGGCATGTGCATACGGCCTATTACGCAGCCAATACAGCGCCGTTGGGCCTGACCGAAGTGATTGAAAAAACAGGAGAACATTTTGGACAAACCCGTTTGCGCCTACACCCAGCTTGCCGCTTAATAACATCGGAGTGGGCTTGTGCAACCATTTGGCAAGCACACCAACCAAATACCGATGTCGCTTATCCAGAGCAATTAGAGGTAAAAAACTATTGCCTAGTCAACCGTCAACATTGGTCAGTCGAGGTACATGCATTAGGCATAGCGTCGTATCTTGGATTGCTAGCCTTATCACAAGGAAAAAGTATCGGATCGGCATTGGAGCGAGCGATGGAACACGATCCCGATTTCCAAATTGCGGATCAACTACAGCAATGGTTTAACTGGGGCATTTTTGTAGAGAGTAAACTGTCTTTCAGCGATGAACGCATGTAAGGAAAACCGCCCTGCTCCGACTGACTTGCATAACTAACACGGAGAATAAAAATGAACCAATTTTTGCGGCTGCATCAACTCAGTACTAGCATCGATCAACTAATACAAGAATGGGGCGGCGCATTGCTCAATCTTGGTTTGCGGATTTTTGTAGGCTGGCAATTTCTAAAATCTGGGATGGTAAAGATTCAGGACTGGGATGCAACTTTATCCCTATTCCGCGAGGAATATCATGTTCCCGTCTTGCCGCCGGAGCTAGCCGCGATTACTGGCGCAGGTGGAGAATTGTTTTTCCCGATTTTGTTAATTACAGGCTTATTCTCACGTCCTGCCGCTTTAGGATTATTTGCAGTCAATGCAATGGCGGTCATATCATATCCGCAGCTTTGGTCATTTGAGTGTCCGGCGGCCATCAATGATCATCTGTATTGGGGTTTGCTGCTGGCTGTATTAGCCGTATTTGGACCTGGGAAAATTGCGATAGATAACTGGATCAAATCTCGCTATTAGTTTGTGCTGGCAAACTAGTCTAATTTTATTAAAAAGCATTTTTCAAATTAGATTGTCCAATGACTATAAGGCGTTCAAGCCAATATCAGGCTAGAGGCCGCATAATCATTGGACTTTACAAAACAAAATCTTCTAAAATATTCTAATGTGCCATTCACTCACCGGACGGTATATTCTGCCCCATACCACCTTGGCTACCGCCATTTGGGCCACCTGCTCCACCAGATCCGCCTTTGCCGCGACGACCGCCACTGGCTTTAGGCAAATCGCTACGCGAGCCACGATCCTTCGTTTGGTCTTCTACCCGGTTCAACTGATCCATTAATAAATCGACGACCATATCTCGCTGCTTGTCATCCAAAGCGTCGTACATGGTCAGCCAAAGTTCTCTTAATTGCTGATTCTCTTGCAGAGATATAACCTCATCCTGATCCATTGATTTTGTGAGATCACGAAGTTCTGTGTTCTTTTTTTCTAAACCGGCTTTAACAGCATCTTGTATTGCCCGGCGGCGTAGTTCTCGTATTCTCAAAATATTACGTACCTTGCTTTCGGTTTGTTGCCAAAGCAATTGCTGATTGGGATTCAGATTCACATTCTTTTTAAATTCCGTCAAAATAGGTAAAGCATCTTCCGCACGAAAATCAGCTACCGGAATCGCCATCGCAGGCATCGTGGCAGCAGAACCAAGCATCAACGAGAGCGTAAGCAAAATGGATTTAATTCTATGTCGCGGAAATTGTATGGGCATGATTTCTCCAATTAGAGCAAGGTAGCTGAAATGTCAGGACAAAATATCTGGGCAAAAAAAAGCTACACCATGTAGGCGTAGCTCTAAACCACTTCGGGAGTGGGATCAAGAAAAGTACATAAAACATGATTAATATAATCTTTCACACACATTTGTCATGTGACTATTACAAATTATTACTGAATGGTGTTCAGACGATACATTGTGTTAAACAACACTTAACAATATCTAATGATCCAGATGAAAGGTTGCAAGTATGAATTTCCAACCACGCATCAGTTTTCCTGTACTACAGAGTAAGCGCTTTGTATTGAGAAAAATTGTTCAGTCGGATATTGGTAATATTTTTAAGGGCTTATCGCATCCTAAAGTCATCGCCTACTATGGCATCTCATACGATAGCCTGGTGGCGACACAAGAACAGGTAGACTGGTATCGACGGATTGAGCAAGAAGAAAGTGGTATCTGGTGGGCGATCTGTCCGCAAGCCACACCCGATCAGCTAATCGGCGCGTGTGGTTTTTACGAATTAGATACAGAAAATCAAAACGCAGATTTTGGTTATTGGTTGCATCCGGAGTATTGGCGTCAGGCAGTCATGCATGAGTGTTTGTCGCTAATTTTACACTATGGTTTTCAGCAACTGCGCTTACACCGGATTGAAGCTGAGGTAGAACCAGAGAACAAAGCTAGCAGTCAGCTTTTACAAAAATTAGGTTTCGCATTAGAAGGCAGACGCCGGGAAGTTGCCTGGAAAAATAATCGATTTGTCGATATGGAATACTACGCAATATTGGCGGCTTAAATATTCGCCTTAACGACAAACTCCACGCCCACTTCGCGCCAAAATTCGATTTCTTTTTGCAGCCAAAAAGCAACTGTCGGATGTAAAGTCACCCAGTCTTGTCGAATTTCCAGCTCGATTTTGCTCTTCATTTTTAAACTAAAATCAGCATAGTCGAGTTCTATCCGCGAATGCATAAAGGTGACTGAGAGACGCAATGCAAGTACCGCTTTAGCAAAATCCAAGTCGGCAAAGCTGTCACTGATTTTTCTCAGATTACCTTTTTGACTCAAAATTAATTTACTCATTACACGCTGTTCGCGGGTAGTGAAACCGGCCATATCAGCGTTCTCTATCATGTATGCGCCGTGCTTATGATAGCCGGTATGCGATATCGCCATACCGACCTCATGCAACATAGCACTCCAGTGTAAATGCCGGATATAGGTATCCGTTGCCGGTTTTAATTGTGCATACAAAGAACGTACCATATCGGCTACCCGACTAGCGCGTGTGACATCAACATAGAACATAGTGGCGACGTTATGCACGGCTTGCTCACGCCGGTCACGCTTGGTCGCACGCAGGTATAAATCCCACATAACCCCCATGCGCAAACCTGCTTCTATGGGTTGCAATACAGTGATATTAAATTCTTGCAACAAGGCGATCAAGATCGCAAGTCCGCCGACCACCATGGCGACGCGCTCGGGTTTAATACCCGTTAATTCTAGCTGACTCACCTGCCCACATTGGACGCAGTATTGTTTTAACGCTATCAGGCTTTTGAGCGTAATACTACCGTCACCTAAATTATTTTTTGCGATTGCATCAGAGATCGCCCGTATCGTGCCCGAAGAGCCATAAGCATTGCGCCAATGCTCAGGCTGATACGGCGGTGCGGCATCCTCAAACATCGATCGTGCTGACAGAATAGCGGCTTCAAATCCTGCTTCAGTGATTCTACCTTGCGGGAAAAAAGTACTGCTGTGCTTCACCGTACCAATACTAAAAGACTCCACCTTAACCACCTCATGGCCGCGACCAAGTATCACTTCGGTAGAGCCACCACCGATATCCAGCGCTAACCGACGCTCGCCTGGAATAGCAATCGAGTTGGAAACGCCCATATAAATCAGACGTCCTTCTTCTTCACCAGAAATAATATCGATCGGATAGCCAATAGCAGCTTCCGCTGCGGGCATAAAATCGGCACTATTTTTTGCAATACGTATGGTGTTGGTTGCTACTACGCGGACGGCATCTAGCGGGTAGCTATCTAAGATTTGTTTAAAGCGCGCGAGACACGCAATCGCGCTTTGTATTGCTGCAGGCGACAGATTTCCTTGCTGATCCAGGCCAGCCGCTAGACGAATAGGATCGCGAGCACTTTTGACAACGCGAATCACATCACCCTCATGACGACCTATGTGCAAGCGAAAACTGTTAGAACCAAGATCGACTGCAGCGAACATACGGTAATTCTCCAAACGATTTTTTGATAGCGATGAAAATCTAAATTCTCAATTGGCAACTAGGTTCAAAAACTTTATCAGGACTTACGCAAAATTGCCCTAGCAAGGTCTAGCGACGAAGATAGTTTCTAGTACAGCTAGGAGCTAAAACGCAGCTAGGGCGGTTTTGCTTAAGTCTTATTTATAAGATAAATGATATTAATAATTGTTTGTGACGTGCCGGTGACTTCGGTGTAAATCACCAAATTACATGTCAATTAGTGTGTCATTTTTCTGTCTTCAAATTGCATTTAAAACTAACGCACGACGAATGTTGAAATTAGTGTGGCGTAAAAAACCGTGCCTGCATAGATTCTAAGCCAGTAGTCCTCAGCACCTCAGCCAAGCGTTCGGCAGGACGTTTAGCCGGTAAGCCTTTGTACTCAGCAATGATCAGTTCATTCTTCATTGAATGCTCCCAACCAACCAGCTCGGTTACTCTAACCTGATAGCCATGCGCTTCTAATTGCAGACACCGTAGCACGTTAGTGATCTGGCTACCAAATTCACGCGTATGAATCGGGTGGCGCCACATCTCTGATAAAGGATTGTCGCGTACAGCATCACCCTTATGTTTGCGCAGCTCTGCCGCCACTTCTGCCTGACAGCAAGGCACTAACACCATAAATTTTGCCTTCTTTTTTAATGCAAATTGAATCGCATCATCCGTCGCCGTATTACAAGCATGCAACGCAGTAACAATATCAATTTGATCGGGCAACTGGGTAGAAGTAATGGAGTCAGCGACAGATAAATTTAAGAATGACATACCGGGAAAATCTAGTCTGGTGGCCAGCTCGACAGACTTTTGTACTAATTCATCACGAGTCTCTATGCCGTAAATACGGGACTGATTTTGACTTGCCGTTGCTTTAAAAAACAGGTCATACAAAATAAAACCAAGATACGATTTACCCGCACCATGATCGACCAGAGTGAGGTCGCTATGATCTTCGCGTAATTGCTGCAACAAGGGCTCGATAAATTGGTACAGATGATAGACCTGCTTTAACTTGCGCCGGCTATCTTGATTCATCTTGCCGTCACGCGTGAGGATGTGCAATTCTTTGAGTAATTCTATCGATTGTCCTAGGCGAATTTCATGATGCTGTTCTGGCTTTGGCTTTGATTTTTGTTCCGTTTTGAGCTTGCCGCTATTCTGTTTTTGCTTCATCAGACGTCCTTTACTGAATTACGGAATAATTCTATTTCATGTGATTTTTAAATCAAGATTGTCGCTTACGATTCGGTGAACACATGATTTAAAAATAGGATAAGTGTGCGTGGCGATACATCAAGTATAGACACTTCTCATCGCCGAAAAACAAAAAGGACTCAGGCTTTCACCTGAGTCCTTTTATTCTTAAAACTTTGGTAGGCCGTGCGGGATTCGAACCTGCGACCAACGGATTAAAAGTCCGCTGCTCTACCAGCTGAGCTAACGACCCAAAGACTTGCGCTTTATAAACATAAAATGCGTGCAGAAAACAAAACTAATCCACACCAGACATCATATTTATAAATAAAAAAGACTTAGATTTTCATCTAAGTCTTCCGAATTTCGTGGTAGGCCGTGCGGGATTCGAACCTGCGACCAACGGATTAAAAGTCCGCTGCTCTACCAGCTGAGCTAACGACCCGAAAGAACGAAATTATAGTATGTTCCAATACCGCTGTCAACGAGCTTGCTGGATTTTTTCCACCGAAGCAGTATTCTCTCGGGAGTTAGTCTTATTTTGTGGCGGCCAAGCGACTCTTTGCTGCCTGTGCGGCTTCAGTTTCCGGGTACTGTGCAATCACTGCCTCCAGCGTTTTTTTGCTTCCTGATTTGTCTTTTAATTCCAGCTGACAAGCAGAGATATTCAACATCGCATCTGGTGCTTTTGGATGATCAGGATAATTTCTAACCAAAACCTGCAGAGACGAAATCGTATTCTTGCAATCACGCTGTGCATACCAGGAATTACCCAACCAATATTGCGCAGATCCGGCAAAAGCCGATTGCGGATAGTTCACATTGAAGGCTGTAAATGCAGCACTTGCATTTTTGTAATCGCCTGCTTTAAATAAAGATAAAGCTGCGTCATAGGCACGTTGCTCATTGATTTCTACCGTCGCCTCTTTGCCATCGACCGTCATTTTCTTTGGCTCTAGTTTGCGAACACGGTTGTCCAGATCGACATAAAAGTCTTGCTGACGGCGCTGAGTATTTGCTAAATCATTGGTCAGCACTTCTATCTGTCCGCGCAATTTTGCGATCTCTGAGCGCAATTGCTCATTTTGGTTCGCCAGATCAAGCGCACTACTTTTATCGGCTTTGGTATCTAACTTCGTATCGAGTTTGTTACTTACCTCATCCACTTTAGAACGCAAATCTAAAATTGCTTTACGTGCTTCATCGTCATCAAAGATACCCGCCGCTGCAACTGATGGCAGCATTGGTGTCAACATCATGGCGAAGGCAACCGAGCGCGCTGTTTTAGAGAAAGTAAAAAATTTCATGGGAAGAGTTCAATAAGAATTGATCTTGAAGTGATCCAGCATGCTGGAGGACAAAGAAGGGAACATCATTCGAAGCTTGTCGCTATCGAAGCGTCTCTCAAAATACAGATTGCAGCAATCAATATGTTTAGCGGCAATCTGTATTAATGAGGATAACTTAATACGTATTCAATACGTATTGAATACTTACTGGTAGACGATATCAGAACGGCGGTTTTCTGCCCATGAAGCCTCGTCGCTACCCGTTGCTTTTGGCTTCTCTTTACCTAAAGAAACCGCCTCTACTTGGGCTTCTGGCACACCTAACAAAGCCAGAGCTTTACGCACTGCTTCTGCACGTTTTTGTCCCAAAGCCAGATTGTATTCACGACCACCGCGTTCATCCGTATTACCTTGGATTAAAATTTTACGAGCTTTATTGCCGACCAGATATTTAGCATGGGCTTCGACTAAAGATTTGAACTCATCTTTAACCACATAGCTATCATAGTCAAAATACACACTACGTTTCGCCAACACGCCTTGCGGGTCGTTTAAAGGGTCAACAGAAACGACTTCAACTGGTTTAACAGTGCGGGTGTTGTCTTCTACTGGTTTATTCATTGCAGACTTATCTTCAACGACAGGTGGCTTCTCGTCCAATTTAACTGGCGTGCTACAAGCTGAGATAAGAGCGACGCTGGTCAACAGCAAAGCCAGAGTTTTAGAATTAATTGCTGAGCGCATGTATTTCTCCTTTTTTTAAAAACTAAATAAAGCAAATGAATTAAACAGACTTCAAAATTTGACCATTACTTCATAAAAGGTCCCCATGTGGGTTCCCGAACATCTCCAGCTTGCAAGGTCAATTTTTGCTTCACTCTGCCGTCGACCGATACTACCGCCAATGTGCCGCGACGACCAGACTCAGTAGCGTACATAATATATTTACCGTTAGGTGAAAAGCTTGGTGATTCATCTTTAACGGTATCCGATAAGCGCTGTTCTTGGCCGCTGGCAATATCCAGTGAATACAACTGGAATTTGCCATCACGGCGAGAAATATACGCCAGTGTTTTTCCGTCAGGTGAAATCCTCGGCGTGATGTTATAGCTGCCGTTAAAAGTGACGCGCTTTGCCTCACCACCAGTCACGCCCATGCGATAAATTTGAGGTCCGCCGCTACGGTCGCTTAGGAAATAAATGCTTTGTCCATCGGCAGAAAATTGTGGCTCAGTGTCTATGCCGCTGGTTTGAGTCAAGCGCTGCAAACCCGTGCCATTGGCGTTGACGGTATATACCTGAGTCAAACCATCGCGCGACAAGGCTATCGCTAATTTATTACCGTCCGGTGACCATGCAGGTGCTGAGTTGCTGCCTTTGTAGTTGGCAATCACTGTGCGTTCGCGCGTGATCAGATTTTGCACGTAAATGACGGGCTTCTTAGCCTCAAACGACACATAAGCAACCTTGGTGCCGTCAGGCGACCAAGCTGGTGAAATGATAGGTTCATTCGAGCGCAAAGCCACTTGTGTGCCGTCTCCATCTGCATCGGCAACTTCCAGACGATATTCCTTACCGGACTTGGTCACATAAGCGATACGGGTTGAGAATACGCCACGCACGCCAATTAATTTTTCATAAATATCATCGGCGATTTTGTGCGCAGTCACCCGGGTATTCGCTGAGGACGTTGCAATGGCAAGGCCAGATAATGTGGATGACTTAATCGTATCCAATAATTTGTAACGCACGTCAAAACGACCATCGCTGAGTTTTTGCACGCTGCCAACGACTAAGGCTTCGGCTCCGCGTGATTTCCAGTCATCGAAATTGACGGCGGTTGTCTCGGTAATGACGCTACCAGTATCAATAATTTTGAAATAACCGCTGCGGGTTAAATCGTCTTTGACGATAGCAGTAATTTGCTGCGGTGTCAGAGCCTCATCAGCAAAGCTCGCAATCGCAACCGGGATTTGGGTGGAACCAACGCCAGATACCTCGACCCTAAGCTGAGCCTGCACCACACTGGTTATCAATAATGTGCTCGCTGAGAACACTTTAATCAAGGAAACTATCTTCAATTTACTCTTTCATTTTATAACTGAGGACAATACTGGTAGGGACATCGCCAGATTTATCACGTGGGAAAGGTGCTGACTTTTCTATCCCTTTTTCTACCGCTTCATCAAAACCAGGTGCGCCAGAAGATTTTAATTTACGCACCGGGCCACGCAAAGAACCATCTGGTAACAAATCAATTCTATATTCTACTGTGGGGTTGGTATTTGAATTATCAACTGCGTTGAATACCGTATTTTGTCTTACCTTGGAAGCAATACGGGCTGCATAACTTGGATCGCCACGATTATTGCCGGTGGATTTAGGCGCATCGCCCGTACCACCGGTACCCGTGACTGCCGCTTGCCCATTCAGACGGCGCATATTTTCTTCAAAAACCTTATCGCGGGCGGCTTGTTCTTTATTTTGCTGCGTTTTTGATTGCGCTTTGGAATCGGCTAGTTTTTTCTTCTCGGCCTCATCGGCAAGCAATTTATCGGCTTTCTTTTTTTCTTCCGCCAGCTTTTCTTTGGCTTTTTTGAGTGCCAGTTCTTGCTCTTGCTTAAGCTTTACTTCTTGCAACTCAGCTTTTTTCTGATCTTCTATTTTCTTTTTCTCAACTAGCAGACGCTTTTTTTCTTGGGCTAACGCGATCTCGGGATCAACCACCGGCTCGTCTTTAACGACTGGCGTTGGTGCCACTGGCGGCGCAATTTTCTCAGGCTCTGGCTGTACTTCTTCCTCTGGAATTGGCTTGGGCGCGGCCTGTCTGGTGGTCATATCCCAAACCTCTGCTTCTACTGCAGTAGTTTCTTTATTTTGCCATTGAACGCCTACCCACAAAAAGGCAATCAACACGACATGCACCAAAGCAGCCAAGGTAAAAGAGCGCCACTGACCAGCCTCACGGGGGAAATCACGAGTTGAAGAATGCGTAGGGACGTTCGGAGAAAATTCTTTCATGACTTTATATGATGCTTCTATCGCTGCTTAGTTCCGTTTATTTTCCGTCCAAAAGCTGGCTGAGGCCGTCTTTCTTTAGAAAAATATACGATGAATAAAATTATAATCGGCATTCCGATCCAAACCGATTCAAATCATCTTTGCTGGTTTAACAAAGAAGTCCTATCAAATCGGCACTAAAAACATACGGGTAAATTCTTATTTCTGGCAAGTTTAAAGAAGAGAAAGTAAATATACTCCCCATTTTATTTTTAATAACTGCCTTATTGCCCAATGATTCTATGGACAATTTAAATATACCTACCTGGAGTATTTAACTTACTACCCTGACTCTGCATCCTAATTAAATGAAAACGTATAGTAAGCGTCAATCGACGAATCAGTACCAGTGCGGCCAATAATGCTGACTCTTCGGGTCAGTTGCCAACTTAATTTAATCGCGCCGCTGGCGTCCGACAAGCCGCGCTCAACCGACAATACCATGCCAGGCGCTAAGCGCTTACCGACCGAAACGACCTGATCGCCAGAGGTCGCTCCGCTAGTCGATGTGGTGCCAGCTACGGTTTGGCTAGGTAATTTAGAGCCATTGCTAGTATCCGCAGTGCCTAGGGAAAATTCATCAAAACCTAAGCCTTGTACGATGTCCCTTGGAACATTGCGGCTACCATCGCCGCCAAAAATTGCACTGGCTGCCGACATCAGCAAAGACGCGTCATTGCCTGCAATTTGGTCGGAGCCTCGTCCCAATACTAGCCAGGATAATTTTTCTGCATCGGGTACAGTGGGCTCAGAAACCAGCCGGACTTGCGGCGCAGCAACTGTACCAACCACTTCTACGCCGGCTTCTACCGCCAAACCCAGGCGCAAGGCACGGATATTCAAGCCCGGATTAGCTGGCGGACCTTGAAAGTTTAAGATGCCCCGCTCTATCGCCAGTTGTTGCCCGTAACCTTCATACGCACCACCGACAGTGCTGATCGAACCGCTGGCTTGCACCGGATTGCCATCGGAGGAACGTAAGCGGATGCTACCCGCCAACGCCGTATCTAGTCCACGTCCGACAAATACAAAACGTGAGCCCATATCGAAGCTCATATCAAGCCGCGACTTGAGCGCCTTTTTATTGGCATCGTCAGCCGCTTTATTTTGTGCTGCCTTATCTTTGCTGCGAATCACTACCACGTCGCTAGACAAACTTGGCGGCGGCAATTTTGGCAATTTAAAATAGGCACCGTCGGCTCTTATTTTGCCCGTCACATTCCAGACATCTTTAATATTCGCCACACCTAAATCACCGCTCGCAACCAACCACCGGTCATTGCGCTGGAGCAGAGGAAACTGGTTCAGTTGAGCCTGAATATTGCCGGTCTGATTGCGAATATCAATATCACCGCTGGCTTTTAATTCACCCTTTTGACCAACCCAATTCACATCCTGAAATTTAGAATGGCGCGGCATGACGGACACTACATTAGAAAATTCCAAACTATTTAGGCGAACGCGGTTTTCGTCTATCACCGCCTCCAGACGACCATTCGGTAACAACAAACCCTCCGCCGCAAAAGCGACTTCTAATCCGCTTCCACTAATTTTTGCCTGATAACGCGGCTGGCTAAATTGTCCTGCTAATTGGGCATCAACTTGTAATTGGCCTTTAAGCGCCAGACCAGGATTAATCCATGGCCCTAGCCACTGCACGTCTGGGATATTCGCTTTGATCTGCCCTTCTAAAGGCGCATCCGGGGCAATCGCCCATGTCCCGGTTTTTTTACTCAAAGCAGAATTAATACGAGCTTGCCAAGTCCCCAAACGAGCCCCATCAGCGGTTATGGTCAAAGCCATTTTTTCTGCGTCACTACCAACGACCAGACCACCAAATAGCATCTTCATTTGCAGGTCGCGGATACCAAGCGGTATCGCTTTTCCAGTGCCATCCGCATCATTGATACGAACGTCGCCACTCTGGCGCTGCAAGCTGATTTCGCCTTGCAAATGGTCCTTTAACTGTAAATCCCATATGGCATTCAACAGTAAATCGCCATCCACTGCGTACTGCGGTTTAAGCAAGTTAGCCACTGCAATGACGTTCATGGCATTCCATTGCCCTTGCGTTTTTAAACCGTCGGGCGACCACTCCAATTGCTTGAGTACCAGCTTACCAACCACGCCCGAAAATTCTGCGGATCCTAAGCGCACCGACTGGCTGGAGGCAACAATACTCATAGGCGCCAGTAATTTGACATCGGGTTTTCCGCTAAGTACAAAACTCAATAATTGTCCCTGCCATTGCGCTACTGAATTGACAGGCGCAGCAACAACGGCCTGGCTAGCTGAGCCAGCAGATTTATTGCTGACTATTTTTGTAGTTTTTCCAATGGCGTTTAAACCGCCCGCAGCAGTCATGCTGACAGATCGTCTGTTATTAAACCGGCTGTTGAGAGCAATATTATGTGACTCACGAGTTCCATTAATGGATAAGCTAATTTGCTCTGCCAGTACCGGTAAACTCTTATCATTTGGCTTATTTGCGACGATAGTTGGGGCAGCGTTTGCCCCCCTACTTGTTTCTTTACCTGATGCTGGATTTGCACCTGGATTGGTGCCAGGATTTGCAGCTGAACCATATGTATAGGTGGTATCAGCAGCATCTGCCTTCATCAAATTACTGCGCACTGTTTGAGCAATGATATTACCGTCAAACATACCTTGTGAACCGCGAGCCAGATCTAGTTTCGCGGTCAAACTATCAATGCTGATTTGCTGACCCAATTGCTGACTGTAGTTTAGATTTTGTCCAATTAAATCGAGCTTACCTGCAGGCTCACTCATTTTCCCCTGCAAGACCAAATTCGCTTTCAGGCTTCCACCCAGATGCGGCACATCCTGAGTGGTCGGGATTAAATGCGATAAGGCATCCAACTCCTGGATATCGATTGCTAATTGCAACTGTTCCTTGTCGCTCCCCCAAGCACCGCTGCCCGTGACACCATTTTTACCCCAATGCACATCCAGCTTATGCAAAGTCAAGGCCGCATCTTGCTGCCAACGCGCATCAATTGCGCCACTCAGCGCTTGTCCCGCATATTGCCCTTGCAAAGAAGGGAGTTGCACGGACACATCCAGCTTAGGTTGCAATTGTCCCGCGACTGAAAAATCAGCACTGATCTTGCCTGCTGGCGCCGCGATCCAGCGCGAAGGGTCAAAATTCTGAATTACCCCTTTAAAATTAAATGGCTGCGCATTACCGCTCAAGATGATCTCGCCCTGCCCTTGCAAACGAGAATCTACGGCAAGCAGTTCTAGCTTCGCTAACGTAATCTTTGAAATAGTCTGCGTTTTAGTTTGCGCTGTAGTCTTATCTTTAGCCTCAGTCTGACCGCTACTTCCTGGCTGGTAACTCGCATCGACATTTAGACTAGCGCGCGGATCATGCAACTGCGCCTGAAAAGTAATCTGATGATCACCGTCTTTCTGCGCTCTTGTCTGCGCTTGAATATTGCCTTTAATCTGTGTCGGACGAATCCGCGTATCGATCTGCGCCAGATCCACCTCACTCACTTTAAGCCGGGTATCAAAGATAGGGAAAGCGCTGGTCGTAAACTGTATTTGTGCAGCGCCGGAGATTTTCCCCTTACCCATTAATTGCAGCAAGGTTTGACTCAACTCAAGACGATCACCCGACCAGCGTAAGGCAGAAGTCATCGCGCTGACGGGTATTCCGTTTTTGTCTATCGTGTCTGGTTGCGCATTACTCAGTTTAATCGTACCCGCTAATCCATTGAGGCCAAGTTTGGTATCGGGCTTTAGGTCAGCAGCTACTTTTAATTGTGCATGCGGTGCCTGTGCTGCAAATTCGGCGGGGTCCAGTCCATCAATCGTGGCCTGTAATGAATGCAGTATTTCTGTAGAAAATGGTGCCAGTACTGCTTTAAGTTCACCCTTTAATTTAGATAACTTAGGCAGGACAGATGCGGAGGTAACTTGGGCAGAATCAACTGGTTTTTCCCTAGCGAGTTCATCGCTAACTTTGGCTTTGGCATTGAGAACTAATTCTTGCAAAGAACCAGTCAGACTTCCGGTGATGCCCATACGTGGTATGTGCTGATCGATCTGACCCTGATAATCAAACTGCCCCTGCACTACAAATGGCCGGTGAACAGCGACGGTCGCTTGTGCTTGTACGATACCAAAATCAGTGGTGACTTTGGCTTGTAACTGATGCTGCTTTTGGTTGGAGATTAATTGCCCTGTTAATCCGGTCAGTGCGGTAACAGGTGTAGTGTGACCATCGGCATATAGCGTGGCAATCGTCAGGCGGCCAATCGCGGCTTGCTGCAAGGCGACTTCAATAACAACATCGAGATCGCCTGGCAATTGTGGTGATGATTTACTCTCCAGGCTTGCAATCGTCAACGCGGCAATCTGTAAACTGCTGATGGATAATTTGCCGTTAGCCAAACTCAATGGATGCCAGTCAAGCTGTATTCCACTTGCTTTAAGATGCAGCGTCTTCGTTTGATACGACAACTCGCCAATCGATACATGGTCCGACAAACGTCCGCGGACATCGCTTAGCTGCAATTCGCCGCCGCTGGCATTTTGTAACCAATTGAGAATAGTACGCGTGCCATGCTGGGTCCAGCTTGCCCATCCTAAAGTCAGACATAGAATAACCAGTAAAGCGCTAAAAATTAGGAAAAAAATCCTAAGCAAACTTCTGCGCTTCGGTACATTAACATTAGCTAATTCTGCAACAGTAGCGGGCGCAGCAGACGCAGCAGCAGCGCTAACCACCGGGGGTGAGTTTTTTTCATCAGGATTTGAAGGCGTTTGTGTCATAAGCAAATGCTCATTGTGAGCTTAGAAAAAACGGCTTCAGTAGAATATTTCGCCATCATTAAAATGCGACCGCAATCGAAAAATCCAAACGGAATTTTTTTATGTTTTTGCCGTACGCAAGATCAAGTGCAATCGGACCAGCAGGTGTTTTATACCTTCCGCCAACACCAAAACCTTGTTTAACTTTATAGGTATTCCAATCATCCGCTGCGTCACCGGCATCGATAAAAGCAGCAGCGCCCCAATTCGCCTGAGTCCAGTGTACATACTCGGCACTGGCAACACCCATCACCATGCCGCCAGTCACGCCAGTAGGATGCTGAATACCCAGACTTTGATAGCTATAACCGCGCACCGTGCTGCTGCCACCGGCACGGAATAAATAATCCTCAGGAATACCGTCAATACTTGGCGCCAAGACCTGCCCTATTTCTGCTCTGAGTAACAGGACGTCGCGCTTGGCGACCGGTATCCATTGCTGATATTTGGCATAAGTACGGATAAAGCGCTGATCCGAAATTAAGGCTTTTTCTGAGACAGCAAAATCGAGCTGCAAAATTTGTCCTTTGCGCGGTGCAAAGCTGTCATCTACATCGCGCCATGTCCAGCCTACCGAACTGACTAAGGCCTTACTGACCGATTGCGGCTCGCCATCCAGCGCTACCTTTTCACGCGATAAATTCAAACCTAAACGCTGCTCCAGATGCCCACGTGTGCTGGTACGCTTGACACCAATCGCGGTGCGAGTCTGATCTAAACCAGCGAGATTAGATTTGTCTAGTAAGACGCCAAAAGAATCTAAAAATTGATTGTCCCGTGGTGGCAAATAAATGTCTGCATAAGCCAGCTGACGCCTTTGCTCTAGGCGGACTGCACTGCGTAAATCCCAAGCTCTGTCGAGTAGATCGCGGTCACGATAAGACACTTCTGTGCGGAAACCGGTATTGCTGCTGTAACCCACGCCGAACGCCAGATCACGGGGGCGGCGCTCAACGACCGACACATCCACCGGCACGCCGTCAGCTTTGCTCGGATCGGGATCAACACTTACTGCCACAGCAGAAAAATAGGCCGAATTTTGCAAAGCTCTCTGGTATTCCAGCAGGCGCGAGCGGGAATAAGGTTCACCTTTTTTAGGAGGCAAATAGCGATCAAGCAACCAGGGAGGATAGCGCTGCAAACCCGTAATCACCGGATCGCCAAGAGTAAATGGCGGACCACTGTCGATCTCCACCTTTAAGCTACCGGACTGGCTATCTGCATCTATCGTCGCGTTGCTATTGATGATGCTGGCCGAAGCATAGACATCGGAGCGCAGACTCTCGGTAATATCGGTTTTTGCCTTATCCCACTCTTCATCCCTGAAAACAGATCCCACAGGTAAGCGCCAATCGGCAATCAGCGCCTGGCGACGTTTAACTGCATCTACCTTGCCTTGCTTGGCCGCGTCTTCGAGAGCACCGGAAAATTGCAAATCGACTTGCTGTATTGTAGTTCTTGGGCCGGCATCAATATTGACGCGGATGACATTACTGCTGAGGTTGCTACTGAGGTTGCTACTGAGGTTTCCAATGCCACCACGGAAAAGCGAGCCGCCATTTTGGCCATCTTTTCCGGCATCAAATGTGATGACGGGCGAAAAGTATCCCTCTGTCGCCAATATATTGCCGATGTCCTGACGCAATTTTCGGATCAGCGTTGGTGTGACGTTTTGCGGATCGGTATCTGACGATAATTCTGGAATATGTTGTGTCAACAGAGCCAGCCAATCACCTTTAGCAACACCTATCTGGAAACGACGTAAATTCGATTTCGCTACCAAAATCTCTTCTTCCGCATCGGGCGCGATCTTCGTATCGGTGGTGGACGCTAGTGTTGATGTTGGAATTTCTGCTTGTGTTTGTGCTTCCGCCGGTGTTCCTGTCGACGCTGCTGTCGAGCTTGGCGCAGACATCACGCTTGACACTGGGAGGGCAGGAAGCTCGGCAGACGGCGCCTCGGCGTGACAAAAATTTGTCACGCCTATAAATGCTACCAATAAGAATACTGGTTGCAGACGCATCACTTGGTCGCCAAACCAACCCGATTAATACCAAGCTTTTTGGCTTCGGAAATAACTTGAATAATCTCGTCGTATTTCATTTCTTTATCAGCCGATACAAGTACGGCCAAATCGGGTTTTGCCGTGTGATATTCGCTCAACTTTTGCATTAACTGGGCACGATTGGCAGCGGTTTCTTTGGCCTCTTGCTGGTTGTTACCATTGCCAGTTTTTCCGTTAGCGCCTTTGGTATTGATACTGATCACATATTTGTTAGTGTCTAGCGTTACCTCAATATATTCAGACGGCGGCTGGGTTGATTGTCCGGCAGTCGGCAAATTGATGACGCTGGGATTGGTCATCGGAGCAGCCACCATAAAAATAATCAGCAGTACCAACATCACGTCGATATAAGGCACGACATTGATTTCTGCTTTGAATTTGCGTTTACGTTCGCCACGCAGAGAACTCATACAATTTAACGAGATTGTCTCTGCAAAATATTGGAGAACTCTTCAATAAAAGTTTCAAACCGGATCGCCAGACGATCAATATCATGTGAGTAGCGGTTGTATGCCAGCACTGCAGGGATCGCCGCAAACAGACCAATGGCAGTGGCAATCAGCGCCTCGGCAATACCGGGAGCCACCGCAGCCAGTGTGGCTTGCTGTACATTTGCCAAACCTCGGAAGGCATTCATAATCCCCCAGACCGTACCGAACAAACCTACATATGGGGAGACCGAACCGACTGAGGCTAAAAATGATAAGTGCGCTTCCAGATGATCCATCTCGCGCTGATAGGCGGCGCGCATCGCACGACGCGCACCGTCCAGCATGGCAGTTGCATCTAAGCTCGCTTTATTGGCTGATTTGACCTTTTGATATTCGCTCATACCGGCTTCAAAAATACGCTCTAGCGCGCCGGTGTTATTGCCACTGTTACGGCGATTGCTCATTGCAGCCTGATACAACTCACCTAGGTTGCCGCCGGACCAGAAATTGCGTTCAAATTCTTCCGTCTGCTTGCGCGCTTTGCTTATCGCAAACATTTTTCTGAAAATATAATTCCAGCTCGTCACTGACACGCCCACCAGCAAGAGCAGTACCAGTTGTACCAAGATAGAGGCTTCGGAAATCAGGGTAAAAAATGAGAGGTCTTGAGTAACATTCATAACATTCATAGTCTATGTGTGTGAGTTAATTATTCGTATGCACACGGTAGTGTACGTTCGCGCAACTGGTGCCTGGCTTTGTAACTTGCTTGGCTGATTGGTTTAGCTAATTCGCTTGACAGTATTCGTTTGACTTTAGCTACCTGAGTTTTGCTGATTTTACTCGCTCAGCTTTGCCAGCACTTCCGCCGGAATAGCGCTAGGGCGTACGCTGGCGGTACCCACGCATCCTACTTTAATCGTGCCGGTTGCCAGTAAGCGATCACCGCACCAGGCTTCTTGCACAAACTGGACTGAGGCGCGCCCCAGCCTTTCGACCACAACGGTAAGTTTGAGTTCATCATCCAGTCTGGCGGGTGCATGATACTCGACTGCCGTGCCTTTGACGACAAACATGACTTGATGCTGCGTAGTCATGATTTGCTGGCTGATACCGGCCGCGCGCAACCACTCGGTTCTGGCGCGCTCAAAAAACTTTAGATAATTGGCATAGAAGACGATGCCGCCCGCATCGGTGTCTTCATAGTACACGCGTACAAACCAGTTGAATTCTTTAGCCATAATTTAGCAATAAATAAGGTAGAAATTGGGGAGTATCCCCATTTTATATACTTAGTGTCCATAGATTACCTGAACACTTTAAAATACCCCATCCAGTATAAAATTTCAACCTAGGCGACTATATGCGGGATTTTACGCCGGATTACGCTTGATATTGAAAGCGCCGAAACCCTGGCAAGTCGGCATCATTTCTATGTAATTGATGTTGATATGCTTGGGCAATGTCGCAATCCAATAAGCAGATTCCGCAATATCAACTGCCGTCAATGGGACAGTGCCTTCGTACACTTTGGCCGCTGCCTCATCATTCCCTTTGAAGCGGACATTAGAGAATTCGGTACCGCCGCATAAGCCTGGCGCAATATTGGTTGCCCGCACGCCAGTGCCAACCAGATCGGCGCGCAGGTTAAGCGTAAATTGATCAACAAATGCCTTGGTTGCGCCATACACATTGCCGCCCGGATAGGGCGTAGAACCAGCGATGGAACCGATATTAATCACCAGACCGCTGCCACGCTCCACCATCGCAGGCAAAATAGCGCGGGTCATTCTGACTAATCCCTTAGTATTAGTATCGATCATGGTTTCCCAGTCATCCAGATTGGCTAAGTGTGCTGGCTCTGTGCCCAGCGCCAGTCCGGCATTATTGATGAGCACATCGATTTCTTTCCATTCTGCGGGTAACTGCGCCAGCGCCGCGCTGATGGATGCTTTGTCAGTGACATCCATCTTGATAGGTAACAAGGCCGCACCCAGCTCAGCCTGCAAGGCGTCCAGACGATCCGTGCGGCGGGCGGCAGCAATCACTTTATGACCATTCGACGCGAACTTACGCGCCATCTCTTCGCCAAAACCTGAACTTGCACCGGTGATTAAAACGATCATGATTTCCTCTTAGTTTGATGTGATTTTGGATGTGATACTGGATTTGATGCTGATGATGTGACTAATTTTTTGCATGGCGAACATCGTCGCGAAAACGCCTGCCGTCATTCTATGCGGTTTTTCTACAATCGTTATGCCTGAGCTTGTGACGCCTTGTAACCTCCAATGGGCAAACACCTTCAATTTATTTAACGCGAAGTATTCATCAGACTAAAATACCGTTATTCGGCAAATCGCATCCAAATCTTGCTCAAAAATGGGGCTTGGCGTAAAATTTGGGCACCATTTCGTCTCACGTGACTGGCGAAAATGTCTTAAACGCAGCAGTTTGCTCAATTAGCAACAAACGCTGCGCTTGACGACAAAGATGGAGATCCATCGGGAAGCGTGAGATTTCAATAGCCGTGCGCCTGGGTAGCCTGATATGGACATAGCGATTTAGGCTGCCCGTTCCCTTTTCAGGGCACCAGATCATCTGCAATTACCTTCTAATTAAACAGGAAGCTTGTCATGTTCGCAAAAACTCACACCCTCGCCAATACCGATCCAGAATTGTTTGCCGTGATTCAACAAGAGAATCACCGCCAGCAAGAACATATTGAATTGATCGCCTCAGAAAACTATACCTCGCCAGCAGTGATGGAAGCCCAGGGCTCGCAACTCACTAACAAATACGCTGAAGGCTACCCGGGCAAGCGCTACTACGGCGGTTGCGAATATGTGGACGTGGTTGAGCAAATGGCGATTGATCGCCTGAAAGAATTATTCGGCGCGAACTTCGCTAACGTCCAACCTAATTCCGGCTCCCAAGCGAACCAAGGCGTGTTCTTCGCGTTGTTAAATCCGGGCGATACCATCATGGGTATGAGTCTGGCAGAAGGCGGACATCTGACCCACGGCATGCCTCTCAACATGTCAGGCAAATGGTTTAACGTGGTCTCTTACGGCCTGAACGCCGCTGAAGACATCGATTACGATGCGATGGAAAAACTCGCGCGCGAAGCCAAACCAAAAATCATCATCGCTGGCGCATCCGCATTTTCTCTGCGCATCGACTTTGAACGCTTCAGCAAAATCGCCAAAGAAATCGGCGCCTACTTTATGGTCGATATGGCGCACTATGCCGGCCTGATCGCGGCAGGCGTTTATCCTAACCCTATGCCATTCGCCGACGTAGTAACTTCCACCACGCACAAGAGTCTGCGCGGCCCTCGCGGCGGGATTATTTTGTCGAATGATGAAGCGATTGCCAAAAAGATCAATTCAGCGATTTTCCCCGGCATCCAAGGCGGCCCATTGATGCACGTGATCGCAGGCAAAGCAGTGGCGTTCAAAGAAGCACTGACGCCAGAGTTCAAAGCCTACCAGCAACAAGTCGTCAAAAATGCCGCTGCACTGGCACAAACCCTGACTGAACGTGGTCTACGCATCGTCTCCGGCCGTACAGAATCGCATGTGATGCTGGTTGATTTACGCCCTAAAGGTTTGACAGGCAAAGAAGCAGAAGCCATCCTCGGCTCCGCCCATATGACCTGCAACAAAAACGGCATTCCTAACGATCCGCAAAAACCGATGATCACCTCCGGTATCCGCCTGGGCAGCCCGGCATTTACTACACGTGGTTTTAAAGAGGCAGAAGCGATCAAAGTCGGCCATCTGATCGCCGATGTGTTGGACAACCCAAATGATGCTGCGACCATAGAGCGCGTTAAAGTCGAAGTCAAGAAACTGACCGATGCCTTCCCTGTATATTCTGCATAAAACGCAGCATAAGTAATCCACCGTAAAATATTAGCGATAGTGTAAATACGGATCGCAGTAAAACCAACGCCACTCAGACCGAGTGGCGTTGTTGTAATAACTGGTAGTTTTTGTGCCCGTTTTGCCAAATTCAGCTCATAAGTAATACAATAAGAATAAATATACTATCTACCTGTATATTTTAATCGTCCATAGAAAGACTGGACAATCAGGCATTTTCTATAAAAATAATGGGGAGTATGCACTCTACGCTGCATTTTCTTCCCGACTTGGAGTCAGTATGAAATGTCCGTTCTGTCACCACGATGACACGCAAGTAATCGACACCCGCGTGCCGGATGACGGCAATACCATCCGCCGCCGCCGCCGTTGCGCCAATTGCGATAAACGCTTCACAACGTATGAGCGGATCGAACTGGCGATGCCTGTCATCGTCAAAAAGAATGGCAGTAGAACCGAATTTGAAACCGCCAAACTACGCGGCAGCCTGATGCTAGCCTTGCGCAAGCGTCCCGTATCGGCAGAAGCGGTGGACAATGCCATCCAGCGCATAGAAGAAAAACTCCTGGCCAGCGGTGAGCGAGAAGTCGTTTCTGGCCACGTCGGTGAACTGGTTATGCGCGAACTAAAACGTCTGGACAAAGTCGCCTACATCCGATTTGCCTCGGTGTATAAAAGTTTTGAAGACGTATCAGAATTTGCCGAAGCGATTCAAGAAATTGCACAAGAAAAAAAGCCAAAGAAATAGATTGCTAAACTGCTGGAAAAGTGGGCGCCGGGCGCTGCACTGCCGGGCTTTTTCAGCGTTCCGTCCTATGCCACATTGATATGAGACATCTGATAAACTCAGGTACTTTTCAGAACCTCGGGCAGACCAATGTCAATCGCATTTTTTATGGCACACAGCGGCATCGATCAAGCACAATTACCGCTTGATTTTGCGACGCAAGTTTCCAGCTACCAAGAACAACTGCAGCAGTTCATCAGATCCACTGAAAAAGACACGCAAGTCCAATGGCAATATCAAGTGCCAGAATTGGGCGAAGGCGGATCATGCTCTTTGTTTGATCAGCTATCCGCCACGCCCTACGATCTCGCCGCCAGCTTGGGCGGACAAACGTCTGACAATCTGCGGCTCTTGCAACGAGTGACCGCGCTGGTCAAGTTTTATCAGCAACACAGCGGTAGCCAGTGGTTTGGCGTGTATAAAAAAATCGATCAAACACCTACAGGGTCAGATGGTAATTCCGTGCTGGTCAAACTAGCCTACTTTGGCGCCGCGTCGCGTGCCGAATTTCCGCTCACACCTGAATTTGCTGCTAACAGTAATAACAGCACCGTCGGCATCAGCGGTAAGGGGCGGATTATCAATAACGTCAGCGCCTATCTTGCAACCGGCGGCGAGTATTACACCTGCGATCCAAAAGTGCAGGCAGAAGCTTGCTTGCCGATCCTGGCAGTAGATGGTCGCGTGTTAGGGATTATCGATTCAGAAGCATTTACACAGAATATTTTTACCGGTGCTGAGCTCGCTTTGCTCGTCGCGGTAGCTACTAGCTTGTCTAGTATTCTCGGCTAAAAATTGCTGTCAGCTTTTAGTCATTTATTACGAATCTATACATTACGGATCTACCCATTACGGGTTTACACATTACAGTTCTACTTATTACAGTTCACCCTACCTCCTATCACGACAAAGGACAGACATGAAAACCAAAGCAGCAGTCGCATGGCAAGCCGGCAAACCACTGACGATTGAAGAAGTTGAACTGGGCGGCCCCAGAGCCGGTGAAGTCTTAGTCGAAATCAAAGCCACTGGCATTTGCCACACCGATTACTACACCTTGTCTGGCGCTGATCCTGAAGGTATTTTCCCGGCGATTCTTGGGCATGAAGGCGCAGGCGTCGTGGTCGATGTCGGCCCCGGCGTTAAGAGTTTGAAAAAAGATGATCATGTGATCCCGCTCTATACGCCTGAGTGCCGTGAATGTAAATTTTGCCTCTCACAAAAAACCAATCTCTGTCAGGCAATCCGCAGCACCCAAGGTCGCGGTCTGATGCCAGATGCGACTAGCCGTTTCTCATTAGATGGCAAGCCGCTATATCACTACATGGGTACATCGACTTTCTCCAATTACATCGTAGTGCCAGAAATCGCTCTCGCAAAAATTCGTGAAGATGCGCCTTTCGACAAAGTCTGCTACATCGGTTGCGGCGTCACTACCGGCGTCGGCGCTGTGTTGTTCACGGCTAAAGTCGAAGCGGGTGCCAACGTGGTCGTGTTTGGTCTCGGCGGCATCGGACTCAACGTGATTCAGGCGGCGCGCATGGTGGGAGCAAATAAAATTATTGGCGTTGATATCAATCCGGCTCGTGAAGCCATGGCGCGCAAATTCGGTATGACACACTTCGTCAATCCGACCGAAGTCGGTAACGTCGTGGATGCAATTATCGGCCTGACCGATGGCGGCTCAGACTATAGCTTCGAATGTATTGGCAACACCACGACGATGCGTCAGTCACTGGAATCCAGTCACAAGGGCTGGGGTCAATCGATCATCATCGGCGTTGCCGCAGCGGGACAAGAAATCAGTACACGCCCATTCCAGCTGGTCACTGGCCGGGTCTGGAAAGGCTCGGCTTTCGGTGGTGCCCGTGGCCGCACCGACGTACCAAAAATCGTAGACTGGTACATGGAAGGCAAGCTCAACATCGATGATCTGATCACGCACAAACTGCCATTAGAACGCATCAACGAAGGCTTTGACTTAATGAAGAGCGGAGAGTCGATTCGCTCCGTTGTTGAATTCTGAGCTAACTAATTTAAGTGAACTGAAACAGGAGTCAAGATGACCGCGACCGCATTAGAAACAATCAGCGAGCACGCCTGCTACGGTGGCGTGCAAGGTTTTTATCGACATGAGTCGAGTGAGATCGGATTGCCTATGCGGTTTTCGGTATTCCAGCCACCGCAAGCCAAACAGCGCGCAGTCCCTGTCTTGTTCTATCTGGCAGGACTGACCTGTAATGAAGAAACCTTCATGATCAAAGCTGGTGCGCAAAGACTGGCGGCGGAACTCGGCATCATGTTAGTCGCACCAGATACCAGCCCGCGCGGAGCGGATGTGCCAGGCGAAAGCGAAAGCTGGGATTTTGGTTTAGCAGCAGGATTTTATCTGGATGCCATAGAACTACCGTGGGAAAAACATTACCGCATGTATTCTTACGTAGTACATGAGTTACGCCAAAAAGTACTGAACAATTTTACTGCACGTGAAGATCGTATCGGCATCTTTGGTCACTCCATGGGCGGTCACGGTGCGCTGACGCTAGCCTTGCGCAACCGTGACATCTACCGCTCGGTCTCTGCCTTTGCACCGATAGCAGCGCCGACTAAATGTCCGTGGGGTCAAAAAGCATTTCGCGGTTATTTAGGATCGGATCAAAGTCACTGGCTGGATTACGATGCATCGATCTTGATGGCGAATACTGATACGCCGTTTCCAAATGGCATATTGATTGATCAGGGCTTAAGTGACAAATTTTTGGCCGAGCAATTACTGCCAGAAGAGTTTGAAATGGCGTGCAAAATGGCAAACCAGCCATTAACCCTGCGACGTCATGCAGGCTATGACCATGGCTACTACTTCATCACTAGTTTTATTGAAGATCATTTGCGGTTTCATGCTGCGATTTTGAACGCTGCATAAAGAAAAGCCGTATTGAAATACTAACTTCAATACGGTTTTTTCGATGACTAATTGCTAGATATCGAACATTCAAAATTCAGCAGTACGATATCATCAAAGTTTATTTATTTTTTCTTCAAAATAGAACCCAACACACCGCGAATAATCTCACGCCCGACCTGTGATCCTATCGTCCGCACGGCTGATTTGACCATCGTCTCTGCGACGTTATCACGACGGCGTATTCCACTGCTACCTCCCAGCAAATTACCAAACACGCTTTTCAGCGTGTCTCCAATGCCGCCCTCTTCTTGGGGCTGCTGCTGAGTTGGCGCTTGTCTTTGTGAAGGTATACCTGGTGCAGAATCTTGCGTCGGGCGAGTTGACGCACTGGTACCAACATTGCCGCCAGAGTTGCCCCAGCCATCACTCATACCGCCAGAATTACCAGAGGATGGTGCACTCTGCGCTTGAGTATTGGCGACTCTGCCTTTGAGTTTTTCATAAGCAGAATCACGGTCTATGGTCTTTTCATATACGCCTGCAACAATCGAACTAGCGATGATCTGTTGACGCTCTTCTACCGAAATGGGACCGATCTGGGACGCTGGCGGCAATACAAATCCACGCTGTACGATATTCGGTCTACCTTTTTCATCAAGGAAAGAAATCAGCGCCTCGCCAACACCGAGTTCACCGATGACTTGCGCGGTATTCAAATCAGGATTAGGACGGAAAGTTTCTGCCGCTGCCTGCACTGCTTTCTGATCGCGTGGAGTATATGCGCGTAAAGCCTGCTGGACGCGATTGCCGAGTTGTCCTAACACCGTATCGGGAATATCGAGCGGATTTTGCGTGACAAAATACACGCCGACACCTTTAGAGCGAATTAAGCGTACGACCTGCTCAATTTTTTGCAGTAAAACTTTGGGAGCTTCGTCGAACAGTAAATGTGCTTCATCGAAAAAGAACACCATCTTTGGCTGATCCAAATCCCCGACTTCTGGCAAATGTTCATACAACTCAGATAGCATCCATAGCAAGAAAGTCGAATACAAACGCGGTGATTGAAGTAATTGGTCCGCCGCCAGAATATTAATAATGCCTTTACCGCTGGCATCGGTTTGCAGCATATCGTCCAGATTCAACATCGGTTCGCCAAAGAATTGCTCACCGCCCTGCTCAGAAATCGCCAGTAAGCCGCGTTGTATCGCACCTATGCTGGCAGCAGAAATATTGCCGTATTCGGTCTGAAACTCGCTGGCGTTATCGCCCAGATGCTGCAACATTGCGCGCAGGTTTTTGGTATCGAGCAGCAACAAGCCATTGTCGTCAGCAATTTTAAAGGCGAGTTGTAATACGCCTTCTTGGGTTTCGTTCAGATTCAGCATGCGTCCCAGCATCAGCGGCCCCAGATCAGAAATTGTGGCGCGCACTGGATGCCCTTGTTTACCAAACACATCCCAAAAAGTGACAGGACATGCTTGCCAGACTGGGATATCAGCGCCGATCTGTTCACACCGTTGCTGCATCTTCGGACTGATTTGACCGGGATTTGCCATGCCGGACAGATCCCCTTTAACGTCTGCCATGAACACAGGTACGCCAATACTGGAAAAGGCCTGTGCCATTACTTGCAAGGTCACCGTCTTGCCAGTACCCGTGGCACCGGTAATACAGCCGTGGCGATTCGCCCAATCAGACAATAAATACAGCTCTTGCGACGATGTTTTTGCGATCAGCAGTGGTTTGGACATGATTTAGGTCGTTCTATAGGGGGATTTGAATAAAATCACTATGTTAAAATGCCGGACTTCATTATAGAACCACAGCTGAGCGAATTTTCTCAGCATTTGGTAAACAATTGCCAATTCAAGAGAGAGCAATCATGGCAGGACATAGTAAATGGGCCAATATTAAGCACAAAAAAGCGGCCACTGACGCAAAACGCGGCAAAGTCTGGACGCGCTTAATCAAAGAAATTACGGTTGCATCGCGCATGGGCGGCGAAGACATCGCCTCCAACCCACGCTTACGTCTCGCGGTAGACAAAGCAGCTGATGCCAATATGCCGAAAGAGAATGTCACGCGCGCGATTCAACGCGGCAGCGGCACATTGGAAGGCGCAAATTACGAAGAAATCCGGTACGAGGGCTATGGCATTGGGGGTGCAGCGATCATTGTTGACTGTATGACCGATAACAAAGTACGTACCGTAGCTGAAGTACGCCATGCTTTCAGTAAATTTGGCGGCAACATGGGAACTGAAGGTTCGGTCGCATTTTTATTCACGCATTGTGGACAAATGTTATTTGCACCTGGCACTAATGAAGATGCTTTGATGGAAGCCGCTTTAGAAGCTGGTGCGGATGATGTGATGACCGATGACGAAGGCGGTATTGAAGTGTTGTGCCAGCCTTACGATATGTCCGGCATTAAAGATAGTTTAGAAAAATCAGGCTTTGTACCCGAGGTCGCAGAGGTGATTATGAAGCCGGGCACAGAGACCATTTTTGCTGGCGATGACGCGATCAAAATGCAAAAATTATTGGATGCGTTAGAAAATCTGGATGATGTGCAAGAAGTGTTCACCAATGCCATTATTGAAGAGTAATTTCGAAAAATAGCTTTGAAGACTAAGTTCGAAAACTAATTCTGGATTCAATCCAGAATATTAAATAGAAAACTGATATGAAAATTCTCGTCGTAGGCTCAGGTGGTCGTGAACATGCATTGGCGTGGAAACTCGCCCAATCCGAGCGTGTGCAAACAATCTTTGTCGCTCCGGGTAATGGCGGGACAGTGCAGGATTCCCGCCTGAAAAATATCGCTTTAACCGATTCCGTTGCCTTGGCTGATTTTGTCGAAAAAGAGCAAATCAGTTTGACCGTAGTTGGTCCGGAAGTGCCGTTGGCAGCAGGTATCGTCAATGTATTCCGTGAACGCGGTCTAAAGATTTTTGGCCCGAGTAAAGAAGCAGCACAATTGGAAAGCTCTAAGGATTTTGCAAAATCCTTTATGCAACGTCATGCCATCCCGACTGCAGAATACAAAACCTTTTCTGACCTGGCTGCGGCGCATGAATATATCGCACAAAAAGGTGCGCCAATCGTCATCAAAGCCGACGGACTGTCTGCTGGTAAAGGCGTCGTCGTCGCGATGAGTCTGGAAGAAGCGCATGGTGCTGTCGACATGATGTTGTCCGACAACAAACTAGGCGACGCTGGCGCCCGTGTCGTGATTGAAGAATTTTTGGCGGGAGAAGAAGCGAGTTTCATCGTGATGGTTGATGGCAAAAATATTTTGCCATTAGCGACGAGTCAGGATCACAAACGTTTACTGGACAATGATGAAGGGCCGAATACTGGCGGCATGGGTGCGTACTCCCCTGCGCCTATCGTGACACCGCAATTGCACGCCCGTGTCATGCGCGAGATCATTGTCCCGACAGTACAAGGCATGGCTAAAGACGGCATTGTTTTCACTGGCTTTCTTTATGCAGGTTTGATGATTGATGATCACGGCAATCCTAAGACACTGGAATTTAACTGTCGCATGGGTGATCCTGAAACGCAGCCAATTATGGCGCGACTGAAAACCGATCTGGTGCATGTCATGGAGCACGCGGTCAACGGCACACTAGATACAGTAGAACTGGAATGGGACAGACGCACGGCAATGGGCGTGGTAATGGCAGCGGCAGGCTATCCAGACGCACCGCGTAAAGGTGATGTGATTACAGGTATACCTCCAGAGACGCCAGAGAGTGTAACTTTTCATGCGGGAACTGCGTTGGCCGATGGCAAGCTGACAGCGACAGGTGGCCGCGTTCTCTGCGTCGTTGGTTTGGGTGATACGGTCAAGCTAGCGCAAAAACATGCTTATGAAGTAGTCGAAAAAATTCATTTCAATGGCGCACAATATCGTCGTGATATCGGCTGGCGCGCTATGAATAAAAAACATTAATCACGAGATAAACCAAACGCATGACTGATTCCAGCGCCGTAAAAACTTATCTGCTTGATCTGCAAACACGTATCGTGGCAGCAATGCAGCAGATTGATGGCAAGCAGTTCATGACTGATAGCTGGGACAGACCAGAAGGTGGCGGCGGTATCTCACGCGTGATTGAAGAAGGCGATGTCTTTGAGCGCGGCGGGGTGAATTTCTCACATGTAATGGGTAGCAATTTACCGCCCTCTGCGGCAGCGCACCGGCCAGAACTGGCAGGTCGTAGATGGGAAGCGATGGGCGTGTCCTTGGTCATGCATCCGCGTAATCCTTATGCACCGACGGTACATATGAACGTGCGCTTTTTTACCACTTATGCCGAAGGTCAGCCTGACGTCTGGTGGTTTGGCGGCGGCATGGATTTAACGCCGTATTATGGTTTTATCGAAGATGCACAGCATTTTCACCAAAGCTGCAAAAATGCTGTAAGTCCGTTTGGCGCTGACTTGCATCCGCGTTTTAAGAATTGGTGTGACGAGTACTTTTACCTCAAGCATCGCAAAGAAGCACGCGGCGTCGGTGGTATTTTCTTTGATGATTTTAACCAGCTTGATTTCGCCAGCAGCTTTGCGATGACACAAGAGGTAGGTAACGCCTTCGTGCCCGCGTATAGCGCCATCCTTGAAAAGCGCAAGGATATGTCCTATGGTGAACGCGAGCGTGACTTTCAGGCTTACCGCCGTGGTCGCTATGTCGAATTTAACCTGGTGTTTGATCGCGGCACTCTATTTGGACTGCAATCGGGTGGCCGTACTGAATCGATACTGATGTCCATGCCACCGATCGTCAAATGGCGTTACGACTGGCAACCAGAAGACAACAGTCCTGAAGCCGCGCTGGTAAGAGACTTTTTGCCGCATAGGGACTGGGTTTAAATGAATGTGAATTTGGATTCAGCCCCAGATTCATCGGATATGCTCAGTGAACAGACTCACGTGAAATGTGTTGTGGTATTGGGCGGTAGTTTTGATCCGGTGCATCTTGGGCATGTGGCACTGGCCCGACGTTTCGTGGATTTATTACAGCCACAAGAGTTAAGGATTATCCCAACCGGAAATCCCTGGCAAAAAAATGGCTTAACTGCCAATGCCGCGCAGCGATGTGCGATGTTGGAACTGGCGTTTGCAGACCAAGTTAATTGTCCGGTGGTGATTGATCGTCAGGAAATCCTAGCGGCAGAACGACAGCAAACTAATTACACCATCGATACCTTGCGGCATTTGCGCGCAGAGTACGGTGATACTACTTCAATCGTTTTTTTAATCGGTGCCGACCAGTTGCAGAATTTGTCTAGCTGGCACCAATGGCAATACTTGTTTGATCTGGCGCATATCTGCGCGGCCTCACGACCCGGCTTCCAACTGGATCAAACAAACTTGCCACAGGCAGCAGCAAAGGAAGCACAGCAGAAAGATACAGATATAAATACCGATACAGAAACACAGCAAGTTAATCAAGTAGTCAATCAAGTACTAAGCAAGTTCAGGCAAGCAGCGGCGACACCCGAACAGATTCGCACCACCCCCGCTGGGCTGACCTATCTGGCAGATGATCTGCAAGTGGATATTTCAGCTACCCAGATTCGAGAAGAACTGGAGCGTGGCGCAGCAAGCACCTTGGTCTCGGGGTTAGTCTCGCGGTTGGTTCCGAGGTTAGTCCCAATTAAGGTGCTAGACTACATACAACAACATCATTTATACGAAAATACGAAAAAATAATGGATATCAAAAAACTACAAGCCCTCGTCATTGACGCTCTGGAAGACGTCAAGGCACAAGACATTCAACTATTCGACACGATGCATCTGACCAGCCTGTTCGATCGCGTTGTAATCGCATCAGGTACTTCAAATCGCCAGACCAAAGCCTTAGCGGCATCGGTACGCGACAAAGTTAAAGAAAACGGCGGCACCGTCGTCAGTATGGAAGGCGAAGGAACTGGTGAGTGGGTACTGGTCGATCTGGGCGATCTGATCGTTCACATCATGCAACCCGCGATCCGTGCTTACTACCGTCTGGAAGAGTTATGGGGCGATAAAGAAATTAAATTTGGCGCGGCAAAACGCAGCACCAAACTAGCGACGGCATCGGTTGAAGAAGAAGACAAACCTAAACGCAGCCGTAGCAAAGCGGCACCCGTCGAAGTAACGCACGACATGATGGCAAGTCAGACTACCTTGGATGACGAGCCTAAAAAGCCAGCCCGCAAACCGCGTGCCACCAAAGCAGCGACGGATGATATGGCCGCTACATCAACACTGAAACCAACACGTAAACCAGCAACGCGTAAAACTGCCACCGGTGCAGCAGCAACTGATGCAGCACCAAAAAAACGTGCTCCAAAAACACCAAGTGGTGCGCGCGTAAAAGTCGCGTCAACTAAAACATCGGTTGCTTCTGCTAAAAAAGCCGCTGATAAAAAAGCGACGACCCGCCGTAAAACTGCTGAGTAAATCTTTGTTAGTGCGGTGCTGATAAGTGCCTCAACTCAGTGACTTTTAAGTGACTCCTGATTGGCTCCTGTACATAACAGGAGCCAATTTTTTTGTGCTGGCTAAAAATCATGGCATCCTGACGATGCTGGCTGTGTCACGATGTGATATTGAGGAATATGAATATACTCCCCATTATTTTATATAAATATGCACCATTGACCATGGAATTTATGGACAATTAAAATATACTTACTAGGAGTATATTTTCAGCTAAACTCATTTTTATTTCTTTTGGTTTAATTACCACGCCATTTTTTATCAATTATATGCAACTCATCATCGCCGCCGTCGGTCACAAAATGCCTGCCTGGATAGAGACGGGTTTTAACGAATACAGCAAGCGCATGCCTGCCGATTGTCGTATCGTGCTGAAAGAAATCAAACCTGTCGAGCGCTCCGGCAGCAAAACCGCCGAGACCGTCATGGCCTTAGAACGCGCTAAAATTGAAGCTGTGCTCCCCAAAAATACACGCATCATTGCACTCGATGAGCGCGGCAAAGATCTAAGCAGCGTCGGCCTGTCGCAGCAACTCACGCAATGGCAACAAGCCGGTGGTGATGTAGCTTTTGTGATTGGTGGTGCAGACGGTCTGGATGCAGAATTTAAAGCGAAAGCCGATATGCTGATCCGCATTTCTAGCCTGACATTGCCGCATGGCATGGTGCGCGTACTATTAGCCGAGCAGTTGTACCGTGCCTGGTCGATTACGCAAAATCATCCTTACCATCGGGTCTGACAAGATAAAAGGACACCCTATGGCCATCACCGACAACAAAATCTATCTTGCCTCCAAAAGTCCGCGCCGTCGTAAGTTACTGCGCCAGGTTGGTATCGATTTTGATCTGCTCTTATTACGTGATACCGCGCCACGCGGTCCCGATGTCACTGAAATCGTCTTGCCTGGCGAATTGCCCATGGATTACGTTAAACGCGTGACCCAGGAAAAAGCCCAAGTCGCCTGGAGCATCATGCAACAGCGCAAATTAGCGCCGCGTCCGGTATTGGCGGCAGATACAACCGTGGTCATCCATGACCGTATTCTTGGCAAGCCCGCAGATCAGGCTGAAGCCTGCGACATGTTACGTGCTTTATCGGGTCAAACTCATGCGGTGTTGACTAGCCTTGCGGTAGTTGGCATGCATGGGCATGGGCATGAACACTGGCACATAACACAGCGCTCTGAAGTAACTTTTTCAGATATAAGCGAAGAACAAATTCTGGCCTATTGCATCACCGCAGAACCCTACGACAAAGCGGGCGGGTATGGCATCCAAGGTGCTGCGGCGCGCTTTATTTCCCACATCAGCGGCAGTTATTCTGGCATCATGGGACTGCCCTTATTTGAGACCACCACGCTGCTACGTCAAGCTGGTATTCACATCCCCTAATTGCTTATTTATTGTATCGAATATTTTATTAAATTATGAGCGAAAATCTCCTCATCAACATCACCCCACAAGAAACTCGTGTTGCCCTGATTTTTCAGGGTGCGGTGCAAGAACTTCATATCGAACGCACCCTGTCCCGCGGTCTGGTTGGCAATGTTTACCTCGGCAAAGTGGTCCGCGTGTTACCCGGTATGCAATCTGCGTTTATCGACATTGGTTTAGAGCGTGCCGCATTTTTACATGTCGCCGATATCTGGGATGCACGCTCACAAGAGAGTGGCAATAACGCGCTGACACCGATAGAAAAATTGCTGTATGACGGTCAATCCGTGACAGTACAAGTGATTAAAGATCCTATCGGTACCAAGGGTGCCAGACTCTCTACCCAAATCTCTATCGCTGGCCGCATGCTGGTATATCTGCCGCAAGATTCCCATATCGGCATTTCACAAAGAATAGAAAACGAAGCCGAGCGCGAAGCTCTGCGCGCCAAGGTATTAAGCTTGCAGCAGCCGGGCGAAAAAGGTGGCTTCATCGTACGCACCATGGCAGAAGATGCCTCGGATCAGGATCTGAAAGCCGACGTCGAATATTTGCGTCGCACCTGGGCTAACATTACGCAAATGGCAAAGACCCAACCGCCAGCCACCTTATTACATCAAGATTTAAATCTGGCGCAGCGCGTATTACGTGACTTCGTCAACGAAGAAACCGCCACGATACAGATTGACTCGCGTGAAAATTACGTGATGCTGCATGAATTTGGCACCACCTACACGCCCTCTGTTTTACCTAAACTACAGCACTACACGGGCGAGCGTCCACTGTTTGATTTGTATGGCGTAGAGGAAGAAATTCAGCGTGCATTAGGACGCCGGGTCGATCTTAAATCGGGTGGTTATCTGATCATCGATCAGACCGAGGCCATGACCACCATCGACGTCAATACTGGGAGCTTTGTCGCTGGTCGTAACTTTGATGACACCATCTTCAAAACCAATCTGGAAGCGGCGCACGCAATTGCCCGCCAGCTACGCTTACGCAATCTGGGTGGCATCATCATTCTCGATATTATTGATATGGAGAATGAGGAACATAAAACCGCCGTACTGGCAGAATTGAACAAAGCCTTATCCCGCGACCGTACCAAATTATCGGTATCCAACTTCTCGGCCTTGGGCTTAGTGGAAGTAACCCGCAAACGCACGCGAGAATCACTGGCACACATTTTGTGTGAACCTTGCCCAGCCTGTAGCGGCAAAGGTCAAGTCAAAACTGCACGCACCATCTGCTACGAAATCCTGCGCGAACTGCTGCGTGAAGCCAAACAATTCAACCCGCGAGAATTCCGCGTGATGGCGTCGCAAGTCGTAGTCGATATGTTTTTGGAAGAAGAGTCGCAGCATTTAGCTATGTTAGGAGACTTCATCGGTAAGCCGATATCGCTGCAAGTAGAAAGCGTATTCCCGCAAGAACAGTACGATATTATTTTGATGTAAAGGTTTCTGCCAGTTAGTAGCCAGCAGGATGCGCCATGCACACCAATCAAGCAGAGGAAATAATTTGCGCTAGAAATGACGTTGCTTAAGTGAAGCGTCGCGCATGGCGCACCTTACTGAACTAAAGAATATAAAAGGGAACTTCTAAACTTAGAACGTCCAATCATTCTGCGGCCTCTGGCGCATTTTAGGCTTGTAAGCCTCAGAATGATTGGACGTCTGATATTCAATAAAAAATCTGCCGACAACATCACCTATGACAAATCGAGCTATCTGGGTTGACTATGCTAAAGCCATCGGCATTTTACTGGTGGTGTATGGTCATGTTGCCCGCGGTGTCTGGAATGCCGGAATCCCTTTTGATCAAACGACCTACTCATTGATCGATAGTGTGATTTATAGCTTTCACATGCCATTGTTTTTCTTTTTATCGGGTCTATTTTTTAATGCCTCATTCCAAAAATATGGCGCTAAAAATCTGCTCATTGGTAAGCTGGAAACCATTGCCTATCCTTACGTAGTTTGGTCTCTGCTGCAAGGCATGGTCGCAGTATTTTTATCTAAGTACACGAATGGCAAAGTCAGTATTGCAGAAGTGCTGGCTTTATTCTGGATGCCTCGTGCGCACTTTTGGTTTTTATATGTACTGTTTTTGGTATTTATATTAGCGACCTTACTGCATCGTTTTCTTCAGTTGAATGTAGCGTCATCCAAGTTGCGTCCCTTGGCCTTGGTATTGCTTATTGCTTCTGCGCTGTACATTGAGAATGGCAACGGCAGCATTGCTGCGCCCTTCCCCATTGATTATCTTATGGCTTACTTTGTATTTTTTGTACTGGGCATACAATCCGAACAGCTTGCTGAAGTCATCACCAAACGGCCTATGCTATGGCTGACCACAAGTGGGTGCGCATTTGTGGCGGCACAATGGGGCTTTCATCAAGGGTTAGGTTTCACCTATCTGCACCAAGGTCTACTGAGTCTGTTACTGGCGGTGATTTCTATCGTCTTCATTTGTAGCATTGCTGTTTTTCTAGCCCAATTATCGCAACCTACGGCACAGGCTGGCTTACCACCATGGCTAGCTTTGCTGTCATTAATTGGTTCATGCTCCATGACGATTTATCTGATGCATGTGCTGGTGGCAAGCGGCCTGCGGATAGTGCTAAGCAAATTATTGGGAGTGAATAATCTAGCGGTACATTTGCTGCTTGGCTGCCTTGCCGGTGTTGCGATACCAATCCTGATTGATCGCTTGAGTAAGCAATCAGCGTTCTCATCACTAAAGTATTTATTTTATCCACCACGAAGATTGTCTCTCAAACCGGGTTCGGAAAATAAACCCGGCTAGGGATCAGAGACTGCAATATCAAGCTTGCTCTATCTGCTCTACGATCTTCCAGACGCTATCACTGCTTAATTGCTGCATACAATTTTGATGGCCTAACGGACACTCACGCTGTTTACATGGCGAGCAGCTTAAGCGCAAGGACAGTGAATAAGCGATATCTGAAAATGGCGGCGCATGGTCAGGGTCCGTAGGCCCGTATAAGGCGATCACAGGACGATTTAATGCCGAGGCGATATGCAGCAGGCCCGAGTCATTACTGACGATCGTAGCGGCGCTGGCGATCAGCGCAATAGCTTGATCCAGACTGGTCTTGCCTGCCAGATGATGGGCTTGTGGGCAAAGCTGGCGAATTTCTTCACACACCGCCTGATCTTTGGGTGAACCTAGCAAAACGATTTGGGTATCTGGCCGCATCTGTAAAATCTGTATTGCCAACTGTGCAAAATGGCTGGTAGGCCAGCGTTTTGCATTGCCAAATTCTGCCCCCGGTGCGAGAGCGATCACCGGCTTTTCTACCAACAAGCCAAGCTGCTCTAACACCTTGGCAATTTGCGCAGGTGCAACCGACAAGCTTGGACGTGGAATCGTTGTGACTACTGTACTCGCTGGCGCACTGGCTAATGCGGCATAAAACGGTACCATCGCGCGCGCGGCAAGCGGATCGTCATGATGCATAACATTGATCAGTCCGTAGCGACTCTCTCCTTTATAGCCGATCCGTTTCGGAATACCGGCCAGCCAGGGGATTAAAGCAAACTTCAAGGTATTCGGCAAAATATAGGCAGCAACATAAGCTCGCTGACGTAATTGTCGGGCATAGCGCCAGCGCTCACGCAATTGCAAAGAGCCATGTTTGAACGGTGTCTCCAGCACGTTATCGACTTCCGGCATGGCGCGCAATACGGGCGCAACCCAAGCCGCTGCCAGTACATCAATCGCATGCTGTGGGTAGCGTTGTTTTAAGAGCTGCAACAAAGGCTGCGCCATGACTGCATCACCAATCCAGTTTGGGGCGATGACTAAGATGCGTGCCTTGCTGATTGGTTCTGCGTTCATATTGAGACTTATGCTGATGCCGTGAACTGCAGGCGATATAAATTAGCGTACACACCGTCTTTTGCCTGCAGCTCTGCGTGTGTCCCTATCTCGCTGATACTACCGTCGACTAACACGGCAATCCGGCTGGCGCGTTCTATCGTAGATAAACGATGTGCAATCACTAAAGTCGTTCTGCCTTGCATCAGCTCGTCCAATGCCGATTGCACCGCGCGTTCGGACTCAGAATCCAAGGCTGAAGTTGCCTCATCCAAAATCAGAATCGGCGCATCTTTATAGATCGCCCGGGCAATTGCTAAGCGTTGACGCTGACCGCCGGATAAACGGCTACCGTTGTCACCAATCATGGTTTGCAGGCCCTCAGGCAATTCCTGCACAACATCATCCATATGTGCCGCAGTCACAGCAGCAGCAATCCGAGCCCTGTCTGGCTGCGCATCGCCATAGGCAATATTGGCAGCAACCGTATCATCAAACAAGACCACACTTTGGCTGACCATTGCGATTTGAGCGCGCAAACTAGTGAGTGAAATATGGTTGAGCGAAACGCCATCCAATAAAATATCTCCGCCAGTTGCCTGATAAAACCGCGGCACCAAATTCACCAGCGAGGTCTTGCCACCGCCAGACATACCCACCAAGGCCAAGGTCTCTCCAGGCTGGATGCTGAGATTGATATTTTTCAATGCGATTTGCTCTTGGCCTGGATAGCTAAAGCTAGTGTTAATAAACTCCAGCTTGCCTTGAGCTCTGGCAGTTAATGCAGTGGCGCTAGGGCTATCATTTTCTGGCGCTGCGTCTATCATGGAGAACACAGATTCTGCTGCGGCCATGCCACGTTGTAAGGGGCCGTTAAGATCAGCTAGTCTTTTTAAGGGTGCTAATAACAGCATCATCGCCATAATAAATTCAACGAAATTACCCACTGAAGTTTTATTTTGCACAACCGCCAACATGACAACTACGGAGACTGCACAAGCCGCAAGAATCTGAGTAATTGGCGTGGTTGATGCGACCGCAATCGTGGTTTTCATCGCATAGCCACGCAGCTTTTCATTCTTTAGATCGAAGCGCTGTTGCTCATATTTTTGCCCACCAAAAATACGGATCACCTGGCTAGCGCGAGTGGTTTCCTCAATGACCTGCGTCAGCTCGCCATTGACTTCTAACTGATCATGATTGAGCTTGCGCAGTCGCTTACTGACCCTGCGTATCAGCAAGGCCATTGCAGGAATCAGGATCAAAGTAACCAAAGTCAATTTCCAATTAATCCACAGCAAATAGATGAACAATACCGCGACAGTAAATGAATCACGGAATAAAGTCGTGATCGATACTTTGACCATTTCTACGATTTGCTGCGCCTCAAACATGATGGTATTAATCACGCGTCCGCTGGATTCTGTTTGATAAAAATTAATCGGGACATTTAAAATTCGGGCAAAAACTTGGGCGCGTAAATCGTTTAACTGACTAGCTGCAATCCATGACATGAGATAGCTGGTGGTAAAGGTACACAGTCCGCGCAAAATAAAAATACCAACAATGGCGGCAGGAATTTTCCAGAGTGCCAGATTAGTTTTCTCACCTTTAAAACCATGATCCAACAAGTAACCAAAGACCCGTGGGAACATTGCCTCGGTCAACGCCGTCAAGAGCATGGTAAGCGCCGTTACCCACAACATATTTCTATGCTCATGCATGGAAGTCCACAAGCGTTGGGAAATTTGTACTGTCTGTTTATTAAATAATGCCATTGTCTATATTTTTCATTGTCCAGATCTTATAAGGCTTACAGAGCATTTTATTGCTGGGAGGCGCATATTTATTGGACAATCCTTTTTCGTTTTTTTAATTAGTTTTAATATGCGATGGATCGTTATATTCTTCAACGTCTGCATCTTTATTCATAGAGCGACGTTCTACACCTGCCAGCGGTATGCTCAGTAAAATCATAAACGCCATACCAAATACGCCGTCGCGCAAGATGGCGTTAAACATACCGCCAACCATCATCGTGATAACCAACATAGCCAGCAACATAGCGCGTTCACGATGTAACGCCGAACTGCGCATACGATACGCTACCAGCAATTGCGTAAACCAAATATACAAAAGCGCGACTACTCCTGCGAATCCAAGCTCGGTAAAGTACAACAGATAATCGTTATGCGGAGTCGTCATTGTGCCACTCATCATGCCCTTAGCACGCTGCTGGTAAATCGGCATCCAACTGGCGATTCCGTGCCCGATCCATGGCTGCTCAATAATGATCTGTGTGGTGATTTTATCAATCTCCAGGCGCATTCCATCTTCGCCAATATTCTTTCCCTCACTAAAGGAATGAATTTGATGAATAGTGCATTCAGCGCGAGTGATCAATATCTGAAGCGGGCCGATTTGCCGCATCTCATTTACAGCGCAAATGCTAGGTGTTGGCAAGCTGAGTACGTATTGCCAGGCGCCGGCAAGCCCAGCGCAGAAACATCCAAGCACTGCCGCATTGCGCCACGAGCAACGTAAATTACGACATGCCATCAATGCACATAACAGTACAAAAATTAAACTTGCCGTGCGGGTCTTTGCCAGCAATACCAACGCGGTCACAACATAAATTAGCACGATGATTCTGATGACCTGATGGTTCTTTCTCAGGAACAATTCGTGCAACATCCAAGCCGCAGCTATGGCCAGCAAGATGCCAAGTAAGATGGACTTATTCCCCTCGTACACCACATAACTACGGAATAAAGTGTTGTTTGGCAATAAGTGTAAAAAATTTAAATAGTACAAAGTAGCGGCGTAAATCGCGCCAGCAAAAAAAATCTTCAGCGCTTTTTTTTGCCATATTCCGGCACCAATACTGAGAAACGGAAACAGAAACAGAAAGGTCTGATAATGCCAAAAGCCAGACCAGAACTCACCATCTGGTCTGTCGTGTATCAACGCAATCAAAACACTGACAGCACTTAGCGTTAGTACCGGCCACAACATGGGACTTTGGCGGATACGCTGCCACTTTTGCGCGAATCCACCTGAGGCGATCAGGCCGATATAAAACAGCAAAACACCGCCATACATCACACCGACTGGAAAAAACAAAGTCAACGGTAAGTAGGCCAATATGTGAGATGGCACTTGCGGCAGCAAACGAAAAGATCCCGTCGGGGATACTTGATTATTGCTCAGATCCAAACCAAGTTTAGATAATTGATCAGGCATACTCAATCTGCACTTTGTCCGGCGATAACCACTCACCTAATTTTTGTCGCAAATGATCGTCTGGACTGACGCGCCATTGATCAGATAAATATAATTCAGCACTTGAATCTTTATTTTGATAGCGTATCAACACTGGACAACCCTCTGGATTAAGACTTGGCTTGAGTAGGTCTTGCAATTTCTTCAGGTCAGTACCTGCATCTAATGACAAACGTAAACCTTGCGAAAACTGAACACGCGCCCTGCCGATATCCATAATTTTTTCGGCAGTGATTCTAAGTCCGCCTGAGAATCTATCTTCGGATACTTTGCCGAGTACGGCTAAGAATTCATCCTCTTTAAATAAGTTTTTATACTCGTCCAGCATTTCGCTGTAGACCGTTACATCGACGGTAGCAGTACCATCGTCTAAGGTGACGATTAGTATCTTGCCGCGTTGTGTCATCTGAGTACGCAAAGCAGCTATCACACCGCCAATCAAACGTAAATCACGTGAAGGTTCTAACTTCAACAAAGTGGTTTTGATAAACTGCCGAACCTCCGGTGCATAGGCATCAAACAAATGACCCGACAGATAAAAGCCAAGTGCTAATTTCTCTTCCATCAAGCGCTGCTTATCAGACCAATGCTCCGCTTTCACATACTCCGGAGGTGGGATCATATCTTCATGATCGCCAAATAAGCTCACTTGGTTAATCTCTGCTTCTGCCTGTTCTGCAGCTTCCATCGCCAGCGGCACGGTCGCTAATAAAACTGCACGATCTTTGCCCAGACTGTCCATTGCACCGGCGCGTATCAATGATTCAAACGTGCGGCGATTCACTTGGCGTTTGTCTACACGCTTGGCAAAGTCAAACAAACTGACAAAGGGTCCGCCCGCAGTGCGGGCGGCAACAATACTTTCAATCGCGTTTTGTCCTGAGCCTTTTACGGCGCCCAGACCGTAGCGAATCTGCATTGCCTTTTTACCCGGCTCACCAACAGGAATAAAGCGATAATCTGATTGGTTAATATCCGGCGGCAGCAAAGTCAGTTTGCAGACATCCAGCGTATCTTCTACCAAAATTTTAATCTTGTCGGTGTCATCCATTGCCAGCGACAAGTTGGCTGCCATAAACGCGGCAGGATGATGTGCTTTGAGATAAGCCGTGTGATAAGACAACAACGCGTAAGCCGCAGCATGAGATTTGTTAAATCCGTAGCCGGCAAACTTTTCCATCAAATCGAAAATCTCGTCGGCTTTGGATTGCGGCAAACCGTCTTTAGCGGCACCATCACGGAAAATCTGACGATGCTCCGCCATTTCTTCCGCTTTCTTTTTACCCATCGCGCGACGCAACAAATCGGCGCCGCCGAGTGAGTAACCACCGACCACCTGTGCCATCTGCATTACCTGCTCTTGATACACCATGATGCCGTAGGTTTCGGACAAAATGCCTTCGGTACGCGGATCAGGATAATCAAACTTCTCACCATGCTTACGTTTACAAAAATCAGGGATAAGGTCCATTGGACCAGGACGATATAAAGCGACCAGAGCGATGATGTCTTCAAACCGATCCGGGCGCGCATCCTTTAACATGCCTTGCATGCCACGGCTTTCTAGCTGGAATACGGCAACAGTTTTCGCTTTGGTTAATAACTCATAAGACGGTCTGTCATTCAGTGGCAATTTAGCCAGATCAAAATCGGCCATCGCTGGGTCTAACATTTTGATGTAGCGAACGGCACGATCCAAAATCGTCAGCGTAGTCAAACCCAAAAAGTCGAACTTAACTAGACCAACAGCTTCGACATCATCTTTGTCATATTGAGAAACCACACCAGAATCGCCACCTTGCGTGTACAAAGGGCAAAAATCTGTGAGCTTGCCAGGAGCGATTAAAACACCACCGGCATGCATACCAATATTGCGGGTAATACCTTCAACTTGTTGTGCCAGATCGAGCAGTGTTTTGACTTCTTCTTCGTTTTCCTGCCGCTCGGCCAGCATTGGCTCTTCAATAATCGCCTCGGCAATAGTGACTTGTTTGCCCGGTTTAAACGGAATCAATTTTGAGATACCATCGCAAAACATATAGCCAAAATCGAGTACGCGGCCAACGTCACGGATTGCACCTTTTGCGGCCATGGTACCGAAGGTTGCGATCTGCGATACCGCCTCTTTTCCATAGCGATCTTTAACATATTGAATGACGCGATCACGCCCTTCTTGGCAAAAATCAATATCAAAATCGGGCATCGATACCCGTTCTGGATTCAAGAAACGCTCGAACAGCAAATTGTATTCAAGTGGATCCAGATCAGTAATCAACAAGGAATACGCAACCAATGAACCAGCACCTGATCCACGACCGGGGCCAACTGGTACGCCATTATTTTTTGCCCATTGAATGAAGTCAGCAACAATCAAGAAGTAACCTGGAAAGCCCATCTTGATGATCGTATCGGTCTCAAACTTAAGGCGCGATTCGTAGCGCTCTCTTTGTAGTTCACGCTTTTCCACATCGGGATAAAGTTGCGCCAGTCTTAGCTCTAATCCTTTTTCAACCTCTGCGACCAAAAAATCATTAATCGTCATGCCATCCGGTGTAGGGAAATCTGGCAACTTTGGCTTACCTAATTCCAAAGTCAAATTACAGCGTTTGGCGATCTCAACTGCATTCTGTAAGGCCCCCGGCAGATCGGCAAATAACTCGACCATTTCAGCTTGCGTTTTAAAGCATTGCTGATCATTAAAGCGTCGCACGCGACGACCATTGGCTAACATATCGCCCTCTGCGATACAGGTACGCGCCTCATGGGCAATAAAGTCTTCTTTGTTGATGAACTGGATAGGATGAGTAGCAACGACTGGCAAGCGTAATTTAGTTGCTAATGCAAGCGCTTGACGTACATGCGCCTCCATATTCGGCTGCCCTGCACGTTGGATTTCAATATAAAAGTGATTAGGGAAAATAGTCGCCCAACGTTGAGCATTGGCCTCAGCTGCATCTAAATTACCATTATCGATCGCAATACCAACATCGCCAAAATGAGCACCGGATAAAACGATTAAGCCTGGTTGCTCACCCGTTTTCTGATCTGCTTCAAATAATGCCTGCAACCATTCAAAGCGAATTTCTGCACGGCCACGATGTTGATTGCTCAACCAGGCTTGCGCTAACAACTCGCATAACTGCAAATATCCTTTGCGATTTTTTACCAGCAACAACAGGCGAGATGGTTTATCCCGGTCTGCATCATTCGTGATCCATGTATCGCAACCTGCAATCGGCTTAACCCCTTTACTGCGAGCACCTTTGTAAAACTTCACCATCGCAAACAAGTTAGCTAAATCGGTGATCGCTAACGCAGGCTGCTTGTCTTTAACCGCCGCCTTAATCACGTCATCAATGCGCACTAAGCCATCGACAATCGAATATTCGGAATGCAAACGCAAATGTACAAATTGAGGAAAAGTGTTTTGATATGAGGCTGAGGCTGGGGCTAATGTTGTAGCGGGTGTTGCAACCACCACGGCAGCGGCGTCAACAGTTGCAGCGATAGCAAGGCTTGAATCTTGGGGAAGAGTTAGTTCAGTAGTCATTCCGATATTTTACCGTGCTGGCGAAGGGAAAACGATTTCTGTGCAGTCAAAATCGGGATTTGGTTTTCTAGTTTTAATGAGCAAAACTGGAAAATCACTAGCAGAAAAGTTTATAATGCTGCCAAATCAATGACTTACTGAAACTATTCCATGTCGTCTGCAACTTCTACCTTGGCAAGTCCTAATTCGCCTGACCTGCCTTACGTAAACATCTCGGCTTATAAATTTATTACCTTTAACGATACTGCTGAAAAACGTCCAGAATTTATCGCTAAATGCCAGGAGCTCAAGCTCAAAGGTACCGTTTTATTGACACCAGAAGGTATCAATATGTTCCTGGCGGGCTTACGCCATGAGATTGATGCCTACATGGAATGGCTACATACCGATCCGCGCTTTGCCGATATTGTGGCGAAAGAAAGTCTCTCTGCGACGCAGCCATTCACCAAATTATTAATCAAGCTGAAAGCAGAAATCATCACAATGCGCATGCCGCTGATTAAGCCAGAACTTGGTCGCGCTCCAGCGGTGGATGCGCAGACGCTTAAACGCTGGCTAGACCAAGGCCATGACGATCAAGGCAAAACCGTCGTAATGGTTGATACCCGCAACGACTTTGAAGTAGACGTCGGTAGTTTCGACAATACGATTGATTATCGTATTACAAAATTTACTGAATTCCCTGCGGTGATTGAAGCAAACCGCGATGCATTAAACGACAAGACGGTCGTTACCTTTTGCACAGGTGGAATTCGCTGCGAAAAAGCCGCCATTCACATGCAAAATGTAGGATTTGATAATGTCTATCAGCTTGAAGGTGGCATTTTGAAATATTTTGAAGAGGTCGGTGGCGCGCATTATCACGGCGACTGCTTTGTCTTCGATTATAGAACTGCACTTAACCCGCAGTTAGAAGCGACAGACACCGAACAATGCTACGCATGCCGAGCCGTTGTCACACCACGAGAGCAGCTTTCCTCATGGTATGTGCCAGGCAAGTCATGTCCTCATTGCAAAAAATTAGAGATCACCAGTATCGCGCCCGAAGCTGGATCGGAACAGGCAGAGCGAGTTTCAAAATAATATTACCAGGCTAGCGATAGGCCATAAAGTCATATCAGTAGTCGTAAAAAAGGCTCCAATTGGAGCCTTTTTTATTTGATCTAGCTTTAAGCTATCATCAAAGTGATTTTTCGATCAATTTTTAACGCATCACTTCAAGAACTGCTCATTACCAACCATACCGATCTTATTGACGCCCAGTCGTTGCGCCTCCGCCATCACATGCGCCACCGCTTTATACGGTACCAGTTTGTTCGGACGTAAGTGCACTTCCGGTTGATTCGGCGTCGCCGCCACTGCCGTCAGTTTGGATTCCAACTCGGCATTGTTCTGAATCGCTACACC